>NZ_JBDPLY010000029.1:0-125673 GCF_039871695.1 Actinomadura sp. B10D3 | reverse complement strand
CACGTGTCACCGCTCCGGCAGCGGCGTTCTCAGGGGATGGGGGCATGCCGACACGCTCGCACACCCCATCCTGATCACTGACCGATACCCACCAGTCACCAACCGCGATCTAGTGATGTAGTACTAGAGGTCGGCGCCCGCCCTCCCCCGAGGTGCCCAGGGCGGGTCGCCGCCGGTCCGGGTCGCCGGATCCTGCGCCCGTACGACCGATCGTCGGCCCCGCGGCATCCCCAAGTCAATTCTCGGGTTTCCTTATCGATCTCTTCGCTCTACCTTGGGTTGGTGACCCTGGACGATCTTCGCGTGTTCGTGGCCGTGTGCGCGTCCGGCAACCTGAGCGCGGTCGCGCGCGACCTGTCGTGCAGCCAGTCGGCCGTCAGCCAGCACGTGAAGCGGCTCGAACGGGAGACCGGGCTGGTCCTGCTGGAGCGGCGCCCGCGAGGCGTGGTACCGACCCGCGCGGGGCGGATCCTGAACGAGGCCGCGGCGGAGGGCATCGCGGGGCTCGACGCCGCGCTGCGCCGGCTCGACGACCTGCGGCGCGGCGTCGGCGGCACCGTCCGGATCGCGACCGGCGCGACCACCGTCCGGCACTTCATGGCGGCCGGTGTGGCCGTGTTCCGCGCCCGCCACCCCGAGGCCGCGCTCCAGTTCGAGACGGCCGGGTCGAGCCGGCGGTGCCTGGAGGCGGTCCGCGCGCACAAGGCGGACCTGGCCTGGGTGACGATCGGGCCACCTCTGGAAGGGGTCGAGCAGCGGGCGTCCTGCGAGCTGCCCTGGATGCTCGCGGTGCACGCCGCCGATCCCCTGGCGGACCGCAAGGCCATCGCGCTGGACGACCTGTCCGGAATCCGGCACATCGAACTGCCCGCGCACTCCACGTCCCGCGTCCACCTGGAGATGCACCTGGAGCGGCACGGGGTGCGGCTGGCGTCCACCACGAGCGTCGCCGACTGGGACACGGCGCTGCTGCTGGCCGAACTCGGCCTCGGCCACGCGATCCTGCCGGCGCTGCCGGGCTGGGGAGGCGGGACGGGAGACGTCCGCCTCGTCCCGGTCCCGGACCTGCCGCCGCTCACCGCCGGCTGGGCCGCCCGCCGGTGGGACGCCCTCAGCCCGCTGGCCGTCGAGTTCGCCGACACCGTCCTGGACCACCTGGGGGCGTGATCAGCGCACGGCGACCCGTCCGCCGGCGACCGTCAGCACCGCCTGCGGACGGCCCTCTCCGCAGCCCGGCCCGTTGGGGAACGTGGCCTTCGGGGTGACGTCGAGGCTCTTGTCGAGCACCGTCCGGCCCTCGGCGTCGCGCAGCCTGACCGTGACCCGGACGGGCTGCTTCGGGAGCCCCTCGACCTGCGCGAAGCCCGCCTTGCCGCCGTCGGGCGACGCGGACGCCCCGCAGGCGGCGTCGGGCTCGTCGCCGTCGCAGCCGGTCGAGACCGCCGTCGACGTGGGGTGCAACTCGATGAGGGGCTCCCGGCACTCCCCGTTCCAGCAGACCCGCATGGAGGCGCTGTCGATCCGCTCCGCGTCGGGCGCGGGCACGGCCAGCCGCAGGCCCGGCATGGACCCGATCGCCGTGCAGGTCCGGCCCGCTCCGTCGCCCTCGGTCCCGCAGGCGGCGAGGGCGAGCGTCGCGGCGCCGAGCGTGACGGCTCTGCTGAGAAGGCGCATGACTCATGATCCCCACATTCCGGGCCGGGCCGCACCGGAACACCGAAAGGCCTCGGCCCCGCGCCGGAAGCGGTGCGGGGCCGAGGCCGTCCATGGATTCTCGTCCACCCGGTGTGCCGGAGCCCTGGGCGGGCGGAACGCGCGTCAGGTCTGCGCCTGGAACATCCAGTGCTGCTTCTCAAGCCCGGCGGTGATGCCGATGAGCAGGTCCTGCGTGACCTGGTCCGGCTCGTCGGTCTTCGCGATGCGCTCGCGGAACCGGCTGATGATCTGCGCCAGGGTGTCGGTGATCGCGGCGACCACCTTGTCGTCGTCCAGGTACCCGGCCTCGGGCTGCGGCACCCGGCTGTGGTCGGCGACCGTGCGGGCACGGCCGTCGGGGTTCACGCCGATCGTGACAGCGCGCTCGGCGACGTCGTCCTGGCCGCTGCGGGCCAGAGAGACGATCTCGTCCAGGTGCTCATGGACGACCTTGAAGTTCCGCCCCGTCAGGTTCCAGTGCGCCTGCTTGGCCACCAAAGCCAGATCGATGAGGTCGACGAGGGCGCCCTGCAAGGCGTCCCCCACGACCTTCTGGTCGGCCTCGCCGAGCGGGCTCTTGATCGCCGCCATGTCGGGCTCCTTCCGCATCGTTACAGTTATCCCTCACAACACGGAACGATCCCCGGAAATGTCGCGTTCATGCGTGAGGCCGCGCACACCCGCGGCCCAGGTCGGCGCATGAAAGCGGGCCCGGTGACGGGCCGGAGGATCAGGCCGCGACCATGTCGCCGCGGAACTCGCCGGTGATCTCCTCGGGGGTCTCGGGGATCCGCTCGGCGGGGATCCGCTCGTGCTCCGGCGCGCCCGCCATGACGGGCTCGTGCTGCAGCTCGGCCAAGGCGAGCTGATCCGCGACGTCCCTCAGCACGTGCGACAGCGGGACGCCCAGGGCCTTGCAGATCGAGGACAGCAGCTCCGAAGAAGCCTCTTTCTGCCCCCGTTCCACCTCGGACAGGTAGCCGAGCGACACCCGCGCGGCCGCGGACACCTCACGGAGGGTGCGTCCCTGGCGCAGCCGCAGCTGCCGCAGTACGTCACCGAGCAGCTGGCGAAGCAGGACCATCGTCTCGCTCCCTCCCTCAGTTCGGACCATCTGCCGGTTCCACCGTACCCGGCTTGACGGTGGCCATGGCAGACCGTTGATTTCGTGTTCGCTCGGAACGTAACGCTGTAATCAGCCCGGATCTTCCCGATCCACCCGACCCTCGCCGTTCCCGTCCTCCACGTCAAGCCCCAGCAAGCGACGTCTCAGCAGTTCAAGAGCGTGCACGACCGTCATCCGGCGCACGACCCCCCGCGTCTCCGGCCCGTTCCCGGGCACGGGCAGCCGCGGCCTGACGACCGTGCGTGATTTTTCCGGACCGGCCAGTCCGATGTAGACCGTTCCCACCGGATGGCCGTCCTGCGGGTCGGGGCCGGCGACACCGGTGACCGCGAGCCCGTACGTCGTCCCGAGGGCCTCCCGGACGCCCGCGGCCATCGCGGCGGCCACGTCCGGGTGCACGGCCCCGTGCGCGGCGAGCAGGTCGCCGGAAACCCCCAGCAGCCGCCGCTTCACATCGGTGGCGTAGGCGACGACGCCCCCGCCGTAGGTGGCCGACGACCCCGGCGTCCGGGTCAGCTCCGCGCCGATGAGCCCGCCGGTCAGCGACTCCGCCGCCGCCACGGTCTCGCCCCGCTCGGCGAGCAGCCGGTGCACGACCAGCGCGAGCGACTCGTCCTCGACCCCGTACACGGCCGGGCCGAGCAGCTCCCGCACGCGCGCCTCCACGCCCGCCAGGCGCTCCGGGGCGTCCGCCCCCGCCACGGTGATGCGGACCTTCACCTCGGCGGGGTCGGGCAGGTAGGCGAGCTTCACCCCGTCCATCGCCTCGACCTCGGCGAGCCGGGTCGCGACGACCGACTCCCACAGCCGGGCGGTGCGCAGGGTGCGGCGCGCCACCGCGGGCAGCCCGGCGATCTCCGCCAGCTCCGGCAGCACGGCCTCGTCCATGATGGTGCGCATCTCGAACGGGACGCCGGGCAGCGCGTACACGGGCCCGCCGGGCAGCTCGACCCGCAGGCCGGGAGCCGAGCCGGCGGAGTTGGCCAGCACCCGGGCGCCCTCGGGGACGTCCGCCATGCGCAGCGCCATCGGCTGCAGCTCGCGGCCGGCCCGGGCGACCCGCTCGCGCAGCCGCCGCTCCAGGCCCGCGTCCCGGACGAGCGCGACGCCGGCGGCCTTGGCCAGCGCGTCCCGGGTCACGTCGTCGTAGGTGGGGCCGAGCCCGCCCGTCGTGATGACCGCGTCGGCGCGCTCCAGCGCGGACGTGACCGCCGCGACGATGACGTCCGTCTCGTCTCCGACGACGACGCTGCGGGTGACGTCGGCGCCGTGCTCGGCGAGCCGGCGTCCGAGCCAGGCCGCGTTGCCGTTGACCGTGTCGCCGAGGAGCAGCTCGTCCCCGACGGTGAGCAGTTCGACCCGCATCGCGTCCCCTGTCCGCCGTCCGCACGCCGCAGGGCCCCGAATCTACCGGTGCGGATTCGCGTGGTAAGCCCGACATGACGCTGATGCCCCGGTAACGGTGTGAGTCAAAACTCACTCCGCGGGTGCGTCCGCACGGCCGGGCGCACGGGATAATCGTTACCGCAGCACCCGCGAATACGGGGCCGCGGGACCACGACCGGGGTGGGCGTGTTCTCGCGGCCCGCTCGCGTGCTCACGCCCGCGACAGCCCGCGCAGCACGGCCCCGCACCGGCGCGCGTAGGCCCGCTGCCATCCCCGCCCGTCCTCCAAGCTGACGAATCGGTGTCAAGTATCGCCCGTTTCCCTGGCCGCCCAGGGAATCGGTCCGTACCGTCCGTCACATGAGGGCCGTCATCGCCGGGCTGAACGTCTTCCCGATCAAGAGTGCCGGGGCCGTCCCGCTGACCACGGCCGCACTGACCCCGAACGGGCTGCGCCACGACCGGGAGTTCATGCTCGTCCGCCCGGACGGGCGCCACCTGTCGCAGCGGGAGGTCCCCGAGCTCGCCCTGGTCCGCCCGGACTTCGACGGTGTGAAGCTCACCGTCCGGGCACCGCTCGCGTCCGCGCCGCTGGTGTGCGAGGCGACCGACGGGCCCGCGGTCGACGTGACCGTGCACCGCCGCCCGTGCCAGGGCATCGACCAGGGCGACGAGGCCGCGGCGTGGTTCTCCGGCGCCCTCGGCCGTCCCTGCCGCCTCGTCCGCTTCACCGGGACGCGTCCGACCGCGCTGGGCGGCGGGACGCTGACCTACGCCGACGGCTACCCGGTCTCGGTGCTGTCGGCCGAGTCGCTGGACGACCTGAACCGGCGGCTGGGCGGCCGGCTCCCGATGGCCCGCTTCCGACCCAACATCGTCCTGCGCGGCCTCGGCCCGTACGGCGAGGACGCCGTCACCGGGCTGCGCGGCGACGAGGCGGAGATCGAGCTCGTCCGGCCGTGCGGCCGCTGCGTCATCATCAACACCGACCAGGAGACGGCCCGCCGGTCCCCCGAGCCGCTGCGCGCCCTGGCCGGCTACCGGACCGAGCGCTTCGACGGCGCCCGGGAGATCATGTTCGGCCGGCTCGGCATCCCCCGCACGCTCGGCACCCTGCACGTGGGCGAGGAGCCGGCCTGCGCATCATCGCTTGGCGATCGCTAGCGATCGCTCTACGATGGCCGGGTGGACGAACCGATCGACCGCGCCCGGTTGCAGGCGGGCCTGCGGCTCATCGCGCGCGGCCTGGAGGAGATCGCCGGCGCCCTGGACGGCCCCGACGAGCCCGGGGAACTGGAGCGCATGGCCCGCGTCATGCGCGAGTGGGGGTCCGGCGGCCTCCGCAAGGACGAGGCGTCCGCGCTGTTCAAACGGCACGGCTTCGCGCCGCAGACGACCGGCGGCTGGACGCGCGGCGACTGGGTCGAGATCGGCGGCGACGGCCTGCGCTACCTCACGGCCAAATCCCGCGAATGGCTGGCCGGGTACGAGGAGACCGCATCCGAGGAGGAGAGACGATGACGCCACCCTTCACGGTGCGGGTCACCGTGCGCGCCTACGAGCTGGACACCCAGGGCCATCTCAACAGCGCCGTCTACCACCAGTACGGCGACCATGCCCGCTGGGAGTGCCTGCGCGCTGCCGGCATCTCCGTGGACGAGCTGATCGCGACCGGTGTCGGGCCCGTGACCCTCGAGAACACCATCCGCTACCACCGCGAGCTGCGTGCGGGCGACGACGTCGACATCACGTGCACGTTCCACTGGGGCGAGGGCAGGACGTTCCGGATGCGGCAGGAACTGCGGAAGGCGGACGGGTCCCTGGCCGCCGAGATCAGCAGCCTCGGCGGACTGCTCGACCTGGAGAAGCGACGGCTCGTCCCCGACCCCGGGTCCCACTGGCGCGCGCTGGCCGACGCCCCGGCGCTGCTCGGGCTCTGAGCGCCCTCTCGGCGTCCTCCCCGCGCCTTCTCAGGAGGCTTCGGAACCGGTGCGGCGCAGGCGCCAGGCCTGGACGACGTAGTCGATCCCCGTCGCGACGGTGACGACGAGGGCGGCGCCCATCGTGGCCCAGCGCAGGTAGTCCAGCGGGCCCGGCAGGATGTAGAAGCCGATCGCGAAGACCTGCAGCATCGTCTTCAGCTTGCCGCCCTTGCTGGCCGGGATCACCCCGCGCCGGATGACGGCGAACCGCATCACCGTGATGCCGATCTCGCGGACCATGATGGCGGCGGTCACCCACCACCACAGCTCCCCCATCACCGACAGGCTGACCAGCGCCGCGCCGGTGAGCGCCTTGTCCGCGATCGGGTCGGCGATCTTGCCGAAGTCGGTGACCAGGCCGCGGGCCCGCGCGATGTCGCCGTCGATCTTGTCGGTGATCGAGGCGACGGCGAACACCCCGAACGCGGCGAGCCGCCAGCCGGTGCCGTCCAGGAAGAACAGCCACACGAACACCGGCACCAGCGCGATCCGGGCGAGCGTCAGCGCGTTGGCGATGTTCCACACGCCCGCCTGCGGCGGCTCCGGGGAGCCCGCGACCGGATCCGGGGTGCCGGCGATCATGAGACGTCCGCGATGAGGTCCACGCCGTCGCTGCCCGTGACCCGGGCGGCCACGATCTCGCCGAGGGCGAGCCCCGCGCCGCGGACGAGGACCGTCCCGTCCACCTCGGGCGCCTGGTGCTCACCGCGGCCTTCGAAGGCGCCGTCGTCCGCCCCGTCCTCCGTCTTGTCCTCCAGCAGGACGCGCACCGTCGAGCCGACGCGGTCCTCGGCGCGCTGCGCCGTCAGCTCCTCGGCCAGGGCGGACAGCTCCTCGACCCGGGCGGCGACCTCGGCGGGGTCGAGCTTGCCGTCCAGGTTCGCGGCCTCCGTCCCCTCCTCGTCGGAGTAGCCGAACACGCCGACGGCGTCGAGGCGGGCCGCCGCGAGGAACTCCGCCAGCTCCTCGAAGTCGTCCTCGGTCTCGCCGGGGAAGCCGACGATGAAGTTGGAGCGCACGCCCGCCTCCGGCGCCAGCGCGCGGATCTGGTCGAGCAGCCCGAGGAACCGCTCCCGGTCCCCGAACCTGCGCATGGACCGCAGCACCGGCCCGCTCGCGTGCTGGAAGGACATGTCGAAGTACGGGGCGACGCCGGGCGTGCCGCAGATCGCCTCGATGAGCCCCGGCCGGGTCTCCGCCGGCTGCAGGTAGCTGACCCGCACGCGCTCGACCCCGTCCACCGCGGCGAGGCGGGGCAGCAGCTTCTCCAGCGCGCGCAGGTCGCCCAGGTCCTTGCCGTACGACGTGGAGTTCTCGCTGACGAGCACCAGCTCGCGGGCGCCGTGACCGGCGAGCCAGCGCGCCTCCTCCAGGACCTCCTCCGGCGGGCGCGACACGTAGGCGCCGCGGAACGCGGGGATCGCGCAGAACGTGCAGCGCCGGTCGCAGCCGGACGCCAGCTTCAGCGGCGCGACCGGGCCGCCGCCGAGGCGCCGCCGCAGCACCCGCGGGCCGGACGCGGGAGCCGTCCCCTCCGGCAGGTCGGCCGGTCCGCCGTGCCCCGGGATCGCGACGCCGGCGGAGGACCGCTCGACCGGGCTGATGGGCAGCAGGGTCCGGCGGTCGCGCGGCGTGTGCGCGGCGTGCGCGCGGCCCGCCATGACGTCGTCCAGCCGCTCGCCGATCGCGGTGTAGTCGTCGAAGCCGATCACCGCGTCGGCCTCGGGCAGCGCCTCCGCCAGCTCCCTGCCGTAGCGCTCGGCCATGCAGCCGGCCGCCACGACCTTGGCGCCGGAGTCGTGCGCGGCGAGCAGCGTGTCGATGGAGTCCTTCTTCGCGGCCTCGATGAACCCGCAGGTGTTGACGACCACCACGTCGGCGCCGTCGTCCGCGCCGTCGGCAAGGTCCCATCCCGCGTCCTCGATGCGCGCGGCGAGCTCCTCGGAATCGACCTCGTTGCGGGCGCAGCCGAGCGTGATGAGCGAGACCTTGCGGCGAGTCGACATGCCCCTAAGGTAATGGGCGCGCAGGCCTGGACGGGTCGCCGGGGCGGCGCTCCGCGCGGCCTACGCGGGCTCGGGGTCGTCGCGGTCGAAGGTGAGCCGCTGCACGCCCTCGCCCTTGCCGGGCGAGCCCAGGTGCTTGCCGTTGACGGTCAGGTCGACGCTGCCCCCGACGCCGATCACCATCCGCACCTTCTTCTTGGCGCTGAAGTCCTTCTGGTCGCCCTCGCGCAGCATGCCGCTGAACAGCGTCTCGCCCTTGTCGCCGCGGACGTTCAGCCACGTCGTCCGCTTCGCCTCGACGCTCACCTCGACCTTGGTGCGCGGCGCCTGCGCGACCGGGCCGTCGTTGCGCGCGGACGGGGTGGGCGACGGCGTGGGCGCCGCCGGCGTCCCGGCGACCTGCTGCGCGGTGCGGCGCTCGCCGCCCCCGCCGCTGCCGACCACCTGGACGACCCCGTAGATCACCACGAGGGCGAGCGCGAGCGCCATCGCGGCGCTCCAGTTGGGCGCGCGGCGCTCCCGGAACGCGACGGGCTGCTCCGGCTCGAACGCCGACACCGCCGAGACGGGCTGCGGGGCGCCGCCGTGCGCGGCGTCGAACTCGGCGACGAGCGGTTCCGGATCGATGCCGATGACCCGCGAGATGCTGCGGATGTGTCCGCGGGCGTAGAAGTTGCCGCCGCACGCCGAGAAGTCGTCGGCCTCCATGCCGCGGATGACGGTCTCGCGTATCCGCGTCTGGAGACTCACCTGTGTCACCGAGAGACCGGCCCGCTGACGTTGTTCCGCCAAGGTCTCACCGATGCTCACGTCGGGCCTCCTTCAGGGGCGCTCGTGGCCGACTCCGCATGATTGCGGACACCAGTCTAGAAACGGCAATGCCCGCTGGGCGACAGCCAACACGTTCGAAACAGGGCAAGATTTCGCATCATTCCGCAATGCCCTGGCGCCCCGCGCTCACCCGCCGCCGCGCAACTCCGCGAGCACCCCGGGGAGATCGTCCGGCTTGGCCAGCACGTCCCGCGCCTTGGAGCCCTCGCTCGGCCCCACGATGTCGCGGCTCTCCATCAGGTCCATCAGCCGCCCGGCCTTGGCGAACCCGACGCGGAGCTTGCGCTGCAGCATCGACGTCGACCCGAACTGGGTGGACACGACCAGCTCGATCGCCTGGACGAGCAGGTCCATGTCGTCGCCGATCTCCTCGTCGATCTCCTTCTTCGGTGCGCCGGACGCGCCGACGTCCTCCCGGTACCTCGCCTCCATCTGCCCCTTGCAGTGGTCGACGATTCCGTGGATCTCCTTCTCGGCGACGTAGGCGTTCTGGATGCGCATCGGCTTGCTCGCGCCCATCGGCAGGAACAGCGCGTCGCCCTGGCCGACGAGCTTCTCCGCGCCCGGCTGGTCGAGGATGACGCGGCTGTCGGACAGCGAGGAGGTCGCGAACGCCAGCCGGGACGGGACGTTGGCCTTGATGAGCCCGGTGACGACGTCCACCGACGGGCGCTGCGTGGCGAGCACGAGGTGGATGCCGGCGGCGCGGGCGAGCTGGGTGATGCGGACGACGGAGTCCTCCACGTCGCGCGGCGCGACCATCATCAGGTCGGCCAGCTCGTCCACGATGACCAGCATGTACGGGTACGGCGTGTAGACGCGCTCGCTGCCGGGCGGCGGCTTGAGCTTGCCCGCCTTCACCGCCTTGTTGAAGTCGTCGATGTGCCGGTACCCGGACGCGGCGAGGTCGTCGTAGCGGCGGTCCATCTCGCCGACGACCCAGTCGAGGGCCTCCGCGGCCTTCTTCGGGTTGGTGATGATCGGGGTGATGAGGTGGGGGATCCCCTGGTACATCGTCAGCTCGACCCGCTTGGGGTCGACGAGGATCATCCGCACCTCGTCCGGCGTGGCGCGCATCAGGATCGAGGTGATGAGCCCGTTGATGCACGTCGACTTGCCGGCCCCGGTCGCGCCCGCGATGAGGATGTGCGGCATCTTGGCCAGGTTGGCGACGACCGTGCGCCCCTCGACGTCCTTGCCGAGGCCGACGATCATCGGGTGGTGCTCGTTCGTCGCGGCGGGCGAGCGCAGCACGTCGCCGAGGCTGACGATGTCCTTGTCGGTGTTCGGGATCTCCACGCCGATCGCCGACTTGCCGGGGATCGGGGAGATGATGCGCACGTCGGCGCTCTTCACCGCGTAGGCGATGTTCTTCGTCAGCGCGGTGACCTTCTCGACCTTCACCGCGGGGCCGAGCTCGATCTCGTACCGGGTGATGGTCGGGCCGCGGGTGAACCCGGTGACCTGCGCGTCGATGTCGAACTGCTCCAGCACGCCGGTGAGCGCGTTCACCACCGTGTCGTTGGCCTTCGTGCGCGGCTTGGACACGCTGCCGGGACGCAGCGCCGACGGGTCGGGCAGCACGTAGACCTCGCCGGACGACGACAGCGGCAGCTGCTCGGACCGGCGCGGCGCCGGCGTCGGGTCGGGCACCTCGGGCGGCTCCGGGGCGTCCGCCGCCGGCGCGCCGGCCACGAGCTCGTCCGCCGGCTCGTCGTCGCCGGGCGGCGCGGGCGGCGGCACCTCGGCGCCGCCGAACGGGTCGGGCTCGAACAGCTCGTCGGCGAGGTCGCGCCTCGGCCGGTCCGGCTTGTTCGGGACGTCCTCCAGGAGGGGGGTGTCGTAGGGCCGGGAGTGCTCGCCGACCTCAAGCTCCTCCGGGTCCTCCTCGGGCTTCTTCCTGCGCCGCCGCTTCTTCGGCGCCTCGCCGTCCTCGCTCCCGCCCTCGCCGGCGGCCGGGCGCTCGGGGCGGTTCTGCAGCGTCGCCATCGCCCACAGGTCGGCGACCCGCTCGGGGACCTTCGCGATCGGCGTCGCGGTCACCACCAGCAGCCCGAACCCCGACAGCAGGAGCAGCAGCGGGACGGCCACCCACCCGCTCAGCGCCGCCTCCAGCGGGGCCGACACCAGCCAGCCGACGACGCCGCCCGCCGCGCGGACGCCGTCCATGTCCTTCGCGGGGGACGGGACCCCGGCGGAGATGTGCAGGATGCCGAGCACGCCGACGCCGAGCGCGGTGATGCCGATGACGATGCGGCCGGTGTCCTCGTGGTGCTCGGGGTGCCGCAGCGTCCGCCAGGCCAGCAGCGCCAGCAGGACGGGCATCGCCATCGCCATGATGCCGAGGCCGCCGCGCACCAGCTTCTCCAGCGCGATCGTCACGACGCCGTCGGGCCGGAACCAGGTCACCGAGGCCAGCACGATCGAGGAGCCGAGCAGCGCGAGCCCGAGCCCGTCGCGGCGGTGCTCGGGGTCGAGGTTGCGGGCGCCGTTCCCGTAGGCGCGGAAGACGGAACCGACCGCGACCGCCGCGAGCAGGTACAGCTTGAACAGGAGCTGGAAGAACCCGAGGATCGCGAGGGGGATCGGGTCGGGCTTCCGCGGGGGGCGCCCCCGCCCCGAGCCGCGGCCGCCCTTCGAGGTGCCGCTCGGTCGCTTCCGGGGGGTCGAACCTGCGGCCTTGCGAGCCGTGCCCCCCGCACGCGAGGAGCTCTTCGCGCCCCCGGACGCACGTGTGGCCATGGTTATGAGAGTAACCAAGGACCCCGGCGGTTCCAGGGATGGCGGCGGGCGTGTTGGGGAACGGGACGGCCGCGGGGGCCCGCGGCCGTCCCGTTCCCCGGAGCTCAGACCTCGACGACGACCGGGACGATCATCGGGCGGCGGCGGTAGTTGTCGCTCACCCACTTGCCGACCGTGCGCCGGATCAGCTGGCCTATCTGGTGCAGGTCGTTCACGCCGTTCCCGGCGGCGTCCCGCAGCACGTCCTCGATCCGCGCGATGACCGCGTCGAAGTCCTCGTTGACGATGCCGGCGCCGCGGGCGTGCACCTCGGGCCCGGCGACGAGCTTGCCGGACGTGGAGTCGATCCCGACGACGATGGAGACGAACCCCTCCTCGCCCAGGATGCGCCGGTCCTTCAGCGAGGTCTCGGTGACCTCGCCGACCGAGAGGCCGTCGACGTACACGTACCCGGCCGGGACGGCGCCGACGATGCTCGCGCGGCCGTCCACGAGGTCGACGACGACGCCGTCCTCGGCGATGACGACGCCCTCCTCCGGCACGCCGGTGAGCGCCGCGAGCTTGGCGTGCGCGCGCAGGTGCCGCCACTCGCCGTGGATCGGCATGAAGTTCGCCGGCTTGGTCACGTTGAGCACGTACAGCAGCTCGCCCGCCGACGCGTGCCCGGACACGTGCACCAGCGCGTTGCCCTTATGGACGACGCGGGCGCCCCACCGGGTGAGCCCGTTGATGACGCGGTTGACCGCGTTCTCGTTGCCGGGGATCAGCGACGACGCCAGCATCACGGTGTCGCGCTCGGTGATGCGGATCGAGTGGTCGCGGTTCGCCATCCGCGACAGCGCGGACATCGGCTCGCCCTGCGAGCCGGTGCACACCAGCACCAGCCGGTCGCCGGGGATGTCGTCGATCTCCTTCTGGTCGACCATGACGCCCTCGGGGACGCTCAGGTACCCGAGCTCGCGCGCGACGCCCATGTTGCGGACCATCGACCGGCCGACGAAGCAGACCTTGCGGCCGTTGGCGACGGCCGCGTCCAGGACCTGCTGGACGCGGTGGATGTGCGAGGCGAAGCAGGCGACGATGAGCCGTTCCTGCGCGGTGCGGAAGACCTCGTCGACGACCGGGCCGATGTTGCGCTCGCTGGTGACGAAGCCGGACACCTCGGCGTTGGTGGAGTCGGACATCAGCAGGTCGATGCCGTCGGCGCCGAGCCGGGCGAACCCGGGCAGGTCGGTGAGCCGGCCGTCCAGCGGGAGCTGGTCCATCTTGAAGTCGCCGGTGTGCAGGACGAGGCCGGCGGGCGTGCGGACGGCGACCGCGAGCGCGTCCGGGATCGAGTGGTTGACGGCGAGGAACTCGCAGCCGAACGGCCCGAAGGTGCGGTGCCCGCCCTCCGCGACCACGTCGGTGACGGGTTTGATCCGGTGCTCGGTGAGCTTGGCCTCGAGCAGCGCCAGCGTGAGCCGGGAGCCGACGAGCGGGATGTCGCGGCGCTCGCGCAGCAGGTAGGGGACGGCGCCGATGTGGTCCTCGTGGCCGTGCGTGAGGATGACGGCCTCGATGTCGTCCAGGCGCTCCCTGATGTACTCGAAGTCGGGCAGGATGAGGTCGATTCCGGGCTGCTCGGTCTCGGGGAACAGCACGCCGCAGTCGACGATGAGCAGGCGCCCGCCGTACTCGAACACCGTCATGTTGCGGCCGATCTCCCCGAGCCCGCCCAGGGGGACGATGCGCAGGCCGCCCTTCGGCGGTGCGGGCGGGTCCGGCAGCTCCGGGTGAGGATGACTCACCGGGCGACCTCCGGGATGACTGCCTCAGGCACTTTGACTCCCCCTATCGTGAGGTCTTCGCGCAGGCGCGCCGCGAACTCCGGCGAGGCCTCCAGCAGCGGCGCGCGGAGCGGGCCGCCGCCGGGAAGGCCGAGCAGGTTCAGCGCTGCCTTGACGGCGATGGCGCCCTGCGTACGGGTCATGATGGCGGTGACCACGGGCAGCAGGCGCCGGTGGATCTCCAGCGCCCGCCCGTGGTCGCCCGCGCGGTATGCGTCGATCATCTCATGGAGCTCGACGCCGACGACATGGCCGACCACGCTGACGAACCCCGCGGCGCCCACCGACAGCCAGGGCAGGTTGAGGTTGTCGTCGCCGGAGTACCAGACGAGGTCGGTCTCCGCCATCACCCGGGACGCGCCGAACAGGTCGCCCTTGGCGTCCTTGACGGCGACGATCCGCGGGTGCTCGGCGAGCCGCACGAGCGTGTCGTTCTGGATCGGCACCCCGGCGCGGCCCGGGATGTCGTACAGCATGCAGGGCAGGCCCGTGGCGTCGGCCACCGCCGTGAAGTGGCGGACGAGGCCCTCCTGCGGGGGCTTGTTGTAGTAGGGGGTGACGACGAGCAGACCGTGCGCGCCGGCGGCCTCGGCCTGCCGCGCGAGTTTCAGGGTGTGCTCGGTGTGGTTCGTGCCGGCACCGGCGACGATCACCGCGCGGTCGCCGACGGCGTCGATGACCGCGCGCAGAAGCTTGCTCTTCTCTTCGTCGCTCGTCGTGGGCGACTCGCCCGTCGTCCCGTTGACGACGAGGCCGTCGTGGCGCCGCTCGTCGACCAGGTGGGTCGCGAGGCGCGCGGCGCCGTCGTAGTCGACGCCGCCGTCCGGCAGGAACGGAGTGACCATGGCGGTCAGCATCCGTCCGAACGGAGCGTCAGTCGTTGTGCTGGGTGCCATGCAACGAACGGTACCGTTCCGGCCGATCGACTTGGACCCGCAGGTCGAAGCCGACCTACCCCAAAATGGGAGGAAGCCGCCGCCACACGCTCGGGGGTACGCGTGGCGGCGGCTCCCACATCCGACATCGTGGCACGCAAATGCCTCGTTACGGGGTCAGTCCGGCCACTTCCCGGACTCGGTTGGATAACGCGACCCCACGGTCATCTCGTGCAGCCGGACCCGGAGCTCCTCGACGTCGGGGGTGCGCACGAGATCGTTGCCGCGGACGGCCCACCAGAGGCCGGACCCGCCCCGTCCGATCCGCCAGCCGGCGAACTCGGCTGCCAGCTCGCCGATCCTGTCGGCGTCGTGCCGCGCGGACTGCTGAACGCCCATCGGCCTCGTCCCCACTTCCTTTGCCATCCGCCGGTCGTATCCTGACCGTCCGCACCGAGCCTTACCCCCCGGCATCCCGGACTATCCACCCCTTTTTACCTGGGCATACGCGAGAAACGAAACGTGACCGCGCAGGTTTCTCAGGCGCCAAGACTTTCTGTCGTCCGGGGCAGCCAGGTGGCGCGGTAACGGGCCCATTCGTCCGGGTTCGTGGTCCACTCCGCGTACACGCCGACGCCGTACGGCCGCTTCGGCGGCCGCTCCAGGTCGTCGATCCCGCGGCGGACGCCGCGCAGCGCGACGGAGAGGTCCTCCGACCACTCCATGAGGGGGCGGTAGGTGGGGACGCCCATGAAGACGGTCGTCCGGTCGCCGATGAGCTCCAGCGTCGTCCGGGTGTGCCGGGCGAAGTGCCATCCGGCGAGCGCGCGGGTCGGCAGCGACACGTCGTACGTCATGATCGCCACCTGGTCGGCCCGGTCCGCGACGGCGCGCAGGAAGTCCTCCGTCGGACGCGGCGGGTAGTGGAACGAGAACGACGTCCCGCCGCGCGGCAGGAGCGCCTTGTAGACGGGCTGCGCGGCGTCCAGGAGCGTCTGCTGCTCCAGCGCCACCGACAGCAGCCTGCCCCTGCTCCTCGTCAGCTCGCGGGTCCGGTCCATGAGCGTCAGGAACGCGCGGTCGTCGGGGTAGATGGGCTCGAAGTCGTAGTGGATGCCGTCGAAACCGAGATCGAGGAAGATCGCGTCGGTCCGGAGGACCTGCTCCCGGACGGCCGGGTCGTCGAGGTCGATGACGCCCTTGCCGTCCACCACCCGGATCTGGCCCAGGTACGCCTGCGCGCGGACGCCCGGCGCGTACTCGCGCATGGCCTCGATGAGCCGCCGCGCGTTGCGGTACTTGGCGGCGGGGACCGACCCGTCCGCCTCGAACGGGCCGGTGTGGAAGAACACGTCGGTGATGCGGTGCCGCTTCAGCAGGGTCCCGAGCGCGCGGTACTCGGCGTCCGTGTGCGGCTCCCCCACCCACTGGTGCCGGGCCCACAGCGCGTTGGCCTCGGTGCCGCGCGCCTCGGGCTCCTGCTGCCACCACACCCAGGCGCCGGCGAGCACGAGCGCGGCCAGGCCGAACCCGTAGGCCACCGCCCACCCCGTCCAGCGCAGAAGCCGCCCGACCCACCCGAATCTCCTCATCGGGCAATGATCCCGGATCATCCACCTACCTCGAACGCGCTCCACCAGGATTCCGTCTCGCCGCTCCCACACCGCGGCCACGAAATGATCATGGTTGGGCCGAGACCGCGCGCCGCGCGGGACGGCCGGGCGCGGCGCGGGAACCCTGTTGAGACGAGGCGGCTCGGCAGTGTCGGCCCCCGTGGTCTCGATGGGGAGCCGCCCCGGTCCTTACGTCCAGATGGATGGAGGTCGAGCCGGCATGCGAGTCCCACCGAGCCAGGGCGAGCCGCGCCCCCTGATCAGCACCCGAACGCTCGTGATCGTCTTGGTGGCGGTCGGCGCCGCCGTCCTCACCGCGGTGGCCCCGCGGTTCGCCGTTCCCATCGGCGTCGGCGTGGCCGTCATCACGCTCCTCGCCCAGATCGTGAAGGACTGACGAGCGCCTGCTCCGCCGGGTCCCGCGGGGCCCGGCGGACGCGGGTCCGCTGGGTGAGGGCGACGCACACCAGCACGGCCACGGCCGCGAGCACGGTCGTGGCGTCGACCACCTCGGCGAGCATGATCCCCGACCACGCCAGCGTCAGCACCGGCTGCGCGAGCTGGACCTGGCTGGCGCGGGCGATCCCGGCCCGCGCCAGCCCCTCGTACCAGGCGAAGAAGCCCAGGTAGGCGGAGAAGGCGGCGACGTAGCCGAAGCCGAGCACGGCGTGCCCGGTCCAGACGGGACGGGTGGTGGCGAGCAGCCACGCGGTCACCGGGACGGTGATGGGCGCCGCCAGCACGAGCGCCCAGGAGATGACGCGCCAGCCCGGCATGTCGCGGGCCAGCCGGGCCCCTTCGGTGTACCCGGCCGCGGCGGCGAGGAGCGCGCCGAACAGCAGCAGGTCGGCGGCCGTGACGTGGCCGGCGCCGCGGATCAGGGCGAAGCCGGTGACGCAGACCGTGCCGGCCGCGCTCGCGAGCCAGAACGCGCCGGAGGGCCGCTCCCCCGCGCGCAGCACGCCGCAGACGGAGGTGGCGGCGGGCAGCAGCCCGACGACGACCGCGGAGTGTGCGGACGAGGCGCCGTGGTCGAGGGCGAGCGTGGACAGCACCGGGAAACCGAAGATCACGCCGGCCACGACGACCGCGAGGCTCCCCCACTGGCCGCGGCGCGGAGGGCGCGCCCGGACCGCAAGCAGCACGGCCGCGGCGAGCAGGGCCGCGGCGGCGTTGCGGCCGACGCCGATCATGTACGGGTCGAGGCCTTCGAGCGCGAAGACCGTCGCGGGCAGGGTGAAGGAGTAGATCAGGACGCCCAGCCCGGCGAGCCACAGGCCGGGCCCGGAGGCCGGGTCCGCTACCGGCGTCAGGACAGTAGCGCTATCTTTGTTCCTCATGAAAGACGATAGCAGTGTGATGGCGCTCGCCGGAACGCTGCGCGCCGCCGTCCAGCGGATGAGCCCCGGGGAGCGGCTCCCGTCGAGCCGCGCGCTGGTCGAGCGGCACCGGGTCAGCCCGGTGACGGTGTCCCGGGCGCTGGGCGTGCTGGCCGCCGAGGGCCTGGTGGTGACCCGTCCGGGCAGCGGCACGTTCGCCGCGGAGCGCCGGGAGGGCGTCCCGGAGCCGGCCGACCTCGGCTGGCAGGCGGTGACGCTCGGGGACCGGTCCGTCGACCCGTCCGGGGTGGCGTGGCTGCTCACCCCGCCTCCCGAGGGCGTGGCCGCGCTCAGCGGTGGCTACCTGCATCCCTCGCTCCAGCCGGTGCGGGCGCTGGCCGCGGCGGGGGCGCGGGCGGCCCGGCGGCCGGACGCGTGGGAGATGCCGCCGCTCGGCGGGGTGCCGGAGCTGCGCGCCTGGTTCGCCCGCACCGTCGGGGGCGGCGTCGCCCCCGCCGACGTGGTGATCACCAGCGGCGGGCAGCAGTCGCTGACGACCGTCCTGCGGGCACTGCTCCCGCCGGGCGCGCCCCTGCTGGTCGAGTCGCCGACCTACCTCGGCGTCCTCGCGGTGGCGCGGGCCGGCGGGCTGCACCCGGTGCCGGTCCCGGTGGACGCGCACGGCGTGCGCCCCGACCTGCTCGCCGAGGCGTTCGCGATGACCGGGGCGCGCGTCCTCTACACGCAGCCCGCCTTCCACAACCCGACCGGCGCGGTGCTGGACGCGGAGCGGCGCGAGCGGGTGCTGGACGTGGCGCGCGCCGCCGGCGCGTTCGTGGTCGAGGACGACTTCGCGCGCCACCTCGGCATCGACGCGGCCCCGCCGCCGCCGCTGATCGCCGCGGACGGAGATGGCCGGGTCGTGCACATCGCGTCCCTGACCAAGGCCACCGCGCCCAGCCTGCGGGTGGCCGCGGTGGTGGCCCGGGGCCCGGTCGCCGAGCGGGTCCGCGCCACCCAGCTCGTCGAGGAGTTCTTCCCGGCGCGCCCGCTGCAGGAGACGCTGCTCGAACTGGTCAGCTCGCCCGGCTGGCCGCGGCACCTGCGCGCCGTCCGGACCGCCCTGCGGTCGCGCCGCGACGCGCTGCTCGCCGCGCTCGCCCGCGACCTGCCGGAGCTGCGCGTGAACCGCCCGGCGGGCGGTCTGCACCTGTGGGCCCGGCTGCCGGACGGCGCGGACGACGCCGCGCTGGCGGAGGCCGCCCTGCGCGCCGGGGTCCTGGTCAGCGCGGGACGGCCCTTCTTCCCCGCCGAGGCCCCGGCCCCGCACCTGCGGATCGGGTACGCGACCGCGGCCTCGGAGGCGGAGCTGGCGGAGGGCGTCCGCCGCCTCGCCGCCGTCCTGCTGTCATAGCGCGGTTGTCATGAGGCGGTGCAGAAGCAGAACTCGTTGCCCTCGGGGTCGCGCCACACCTGGAAGGGGGAGGCCGGGTTGCCCATCGGTTCGGCGGCGGGGGTCGCGCCCAGCCGGGCCGCGCGCTCGCCGGCGGCGCGGACGTCGGGGACGTCCAGGTCCAGGTGCAGCCGGTTCTTGACCTTCTTGCCCTCGGGGACGCGCTGGAAGGACAGGACCGGGCCGCCCTCCCCCAGCCGCTCCAGGTCGAGCCAGTCGGCGTTCGCGACCGTCGTCTTCAGGCCGAGCAGGCCGCCCCAGAAGGCCGCCATCGCCTCCAGGTCGGCGCAGTCGATCACGATGTTGCCCACCACCGGGGTCATCGGGCACCTCCGGTGAGGCCGACCGCGCCCGCGGAGCGCGCCGCGGCACGCGCGCAGTGCGGGGCCGGCCGGTCGCGGCGCGGCAGCGGCAGGCCGCCGAACCGTGCGCGCAGGCGGGCGCGCCGCTCGGCGGCCTTCTCCGTCGCCCGCGCGCGGGCGGTCAGCCTCGCCTCCACGATGTCGGCGTGGAGGCGCGCGTACTCGCGCTCCGCCCAGGCATGCCGCATCGCGAGCGCCCCCAGGTACGGCAGCTCGTTCATGTCGTCCTCCCGTTCATTGACACCACCAAAAGCCTAACGCCGGTGTCGCCGTCGCGCAACCGGTGAAACCTTTATGGCGGTGTCGCCGGTTGGTAGGCTTGACGAGGACAGGCAGGAGGGGCGATGGCCGACACTCGCGAGAACGAGGACGCCGCGCTGCTGCTGACCGGCTTCGTCAACACACTCGACGTCGAGTCGGGCGCGGACGCGCTCGCGACGCCCGGCGAGCTGGCAGGGTGGCTTGCCGACCGCGGCCTCGTCCCGGACGGGACGCGGGCCGGCGAGGCCGACCTGCGCACCGCGCTCACCCTGCGCGAGGGCCTGCGCGAGGCCATGTCCGCCAACCACGGGCCGCAGGAGTCGGACCTCCCCGGCGACCTGGACGACGCCCTGGCCGCCCTGCCGCTGCGTGTCGAGCTGACCGGCCCGCGCCCCGCCCTGCTGCCGCTCGACCCGCCCGGCACGGCCGCCGCGGGGCTCGCCCGCATCGCCGCCGCGATCATGGAAGCGGTGTCCGCCGGGATCTGGCCCCGGATGAAGGTCTGCCAGCAGGACACCTGCCGCTGGGCGTTCGTGGACACGTCCAAGAACCGGTCCCGGGCGTGGTGCTCGATGAGCACCTGCGGGAACCGCACCAAGACGCGCGCCTACCGGGCCCGGCGGCGCACCCCCGCCTGACCGGCGCTCGCTAGGGTGAGCGGGTCTCCGGATGAAGGCCGGGGCCCCGGAGAGAGGACGTGGGACGGCATGGCGGATGTGGGGGTGCGGCCCGCGCGGCGTGCGGACGCGGCCGCCGTCGCCGATATCCAGGTGCGGGCGTGGCGGCACGGGTACCGCGACCTGCTGCCGGCCGGCGTCCTCGACGAGGTGACCGGCGACGCCGCCGTGGAGCGGTGGCGGGAGAAATGGGCGGAGGCCGCCACGGCGCCGCCGAGCCCCCGGCACCGGCTGCTGGTCGCGGTGGCGTCCGACCTGGTCGTCGGCTTCGCCGCGCACGGGCCGGCCGAGGACCCCGACACCGGCCCGGACGACACCGCCGAGCTGATCGGCCTGCTCGTCGACCCGCTGCACGCCCGCGCCGGGCACGGCAGCCGGCTGCTCGCCGCCACCGTGGACCTGCTCCGCGAGGACGGCTTCACCACCCTGATCTCCTGGGTGTTCGAGGGCGACGAGGTCACCCGGTCGTTCCTCGGCTCGGCCGGGTGGGCGCCCGACGGCACCGCCCGCACCCTCGACATGGGCGAGCCCGTCCGGCAGATCCGGCTGCACACCGACATCGGCGTCCGGTGAGGGGTCGGTGAGCCGCACCGGCGTCCCGGCCATATCTTTGACGTCGTGCCCGAGTCCACCTCGCTGACCCCGCCGCGCGCCCCGGCGCCGGCGCCCGCCGCCCGGCACCGCCGGCTCGGCGTCGCCGTCATGAGCCTCGGCGTCTCGCTGGTCGTCGTGGACGCCACGATCGTCGGGGTCCTGCTGCCCCGGATCATCGGCGACCTGGGCCTCATGGCCACCGACGCCGAATGGGTCACCTCGGTGTACTCGCTGGTGTTCGCCGCGCTGCTCATCCCGTTCGGGCGGGCCGGCGACCTGTTCGGGCGGCGCCGAATGTTCGTGCTCGGCGTGGCGGTGTTCTCGGTGGCGAGCGTCGCCGCGGCGGTCGCCGGAAGCGGGTCGGCGCTGCTCGGCGCGCGGGCTCTGCAGGGCGTCGGCGCCTCGATGATCATGCCGGCGACGCTGTCCACGGTGAACGCGGTGTTCACCGGGCGGGACCGGGCCGTCGCGTTCGGCATCTGGGGCTCCATGATCAGCGGGATGGCCGCGCTCGGGCCGCTGCTCGGCGGGGCGCTGGCCACCGGCGGCGGCTGGCGGTGGGCGTTCGCCGTCAACCTGCCGCTCGGCGCCGTGCTGATCGCCGGGGCGCGGCGGTTCATGCCGGAGACCCGCCGGCCGGGGCGCGGGAGCGCGCGCCGCGAGATCGACTGGCCCGGCGGCGTGCTGTCCGCGCTCGGGCTCGGCGCGCTGGTGTGCGGGCTCATCGAGGGCCAGACCTACGGCTGGTGGACCGCGACCCGCCCGTTCTCCACGGCCGGGCCGGACTGGCCGGAGGGCGGCCTGTCGCCGGTCCCGGTCGTCATGGCCCTCGGGGCCGCGCTGATCGCGGCCCTCCTCCTGGTGGAGCGGTCCCGGGCGGCGGCCGGGCGCCCGGTGATGCTCGACCTCGACCTGTTCCGGATCCCGAACTTCCGGCGCGGGAACCTGGCCTCGGCCCTCATCAACGTCGGCGAGCTGGGCCTGCTGTTCGTCCTGCCGCTGTTCCTGCTCGGCGTGCACGGGACGAACCCGCTGCAGATCAGCCTGGCGATCCTGCCGCTGGCCCTCGGCGCGTTCGTGTCCGGCGGGTGCGCGGGCCGGCTCGCCAACCGGCGCGGCGCCCACCGGGTCGTGCAGATCGGCATGGTGCTGGAGGTCGCCGCGGTCACGGCGCTCGGCGTCACGGTCTCGGCGACGACCGGCTGGCCGGGCCTCGCGCCCTGGATGCTGCTGTACGGGCTCGGCCTCGGCCTGACGGCGGCGCAGCTGACGAACGTGTCGCTGGCGGACGTCCCGCCGGACCGGTCCGGGCAGGCGTCCGGGACGCAGTCCACGGCCCGGCAGGTCGGCGCGGCGCTCGGCATCGCCGCCATCGGGACGGTGTTCGCGACGAGCCTCGGGCACGCGATGGCCGACCGGCTGTCCGGCTCGGCGCTGCCGCCCGAGCAGCGCGCCGCCATGGCCCACGGCCTGCGGGAGAGCGCCGGGACCTACGGACGTGATCTTCACGACACCCCGGGCCTCGCCGCCGAGGCGCGCGCCGCCGACGCCAGCCTCGCCGCCGCGACCAGGCACGCGGCGCTGACCACCGCGGCGATCCTCGCGCTCGGGCTCGGCCTGTCGCTGCGGCTGCGCCCAAGTAGTGATCTTCATCGGGAAGAATCGGACCGCCAGCCCCCTGTCGTCCCACAGAACAAGCGGTGATCGTGGCCACGCTCTCCCAATGGGTCGCCGGCTCCCGGCCCCGAACCCTGCCCGCCTCCCTCGTCCCCGTCATCGTCGGCACCGGCGTCGCCGCAGGCCAAGGCGACCCCGTCTGGTGGCGCGCCGTCCTCGCCGCGGTCGTCGCCCTCGTGCTCCAGATCGGGGTGAACTACTCCAACGACTACAGCGACGGCATCCGCGGCACCGACGAGGACCGCGTCGGCCCGCTCCGGCTCGTCGGGTCGAAGGTGGCGCCGCCGAAGCAGGTCCTCGCCGCGGCCCTCGGCTGCTTCCTCGCCGCCGCCGTGGCCGGGCTCGTCCTCGCCGCGGTGACGACCTGGTGGCTCCTGCTCGTCGGCGCGTGCGCGATCCTGGCCGCCTGGTTCTACACCGGCGGCAAGACCCCGTACGGCTACCGCGCGCTGGGCGAGGTCTCGGTGTTCGTCTTCTTCGGCCTGGTCGCCGTCGTCGGGACGGTCTACGTCCAGGTCGAGGCGCTGCCGTGGGAGGCGTGGGCGGCGGCGGTGCCGATCGGGCTGCTGGCGTGCGGGCTGCTGGTGGCCAACAACCTGCGCGACATCCCCACCGACCGCGAGTCGGGCAAGCGGACCCTCGCCGTCGTGCTCGGCGACCGCTGGACCCGGATCCTGTACGCGGCCTGCACCGCGCTGCCGTTCATGATCGTCCTGGCGCTGGGGGCGGTGCGCCCGTGGGCGCTGATCGCGCTGCTCGCGGCGCCGCTGTCGCTGCCGCCGACGCAGAAGGTGCTGAACGGCGCGGCCGGCCCCGCCCTGATCCCCGTCCTGGGCGAGACCGGCCGGCTCCAGATCGCCTACGGCGTGCTGCTGGCGGTCGGCCTGGCGCTCTGACCCCCGGCGGCGCCCCTCGCGTCGCCGTGGCTCTCGGCGAGCAGGACGGCGCCGGTGAGGCCCATGAGGAGCCCGCCGAGCACCCCCGCCAGGGCGGTCAGGCCCGCCGCGGCGGTGAAGTCCGACGCCAGGCCGGCCGGCTGGCCGATCATCACGAGCAGCCCGTACAGGGACCCGGTGAACGTGGCGGCGGACCCCACCCAGGCGGCGGCGAGCGGCGCAGCCAGGGGCCCCGGCCGGCCCGCGCGCCGGACCATCAGCACGAGCGCGGCCGCACCGGCGATCGCCAGCACGCCCCAAGCGCCGTCGGCCAGATGCTGCGGCACGTTCCGGTGGTCGAGGACGTCGCCGCGGAGGCCCGCCGTCCCACCGAACGCCCAGTACAGGTGCACGGCGGCGAAGGCGAACGCCGGGACGGCCGCGGCCCGTGCCAGGAGCGCCTGCAGCGACGAGGTCGCGCCCTTGGGGAGGTCCTTCGTCCGGGTCGTGAAGACCCAAGCCCACCGGTCCCGCGAATACAGGACGAACGCCGTCAGCAGCCCGAGCCCCTGCACTGTGAACCCCGTGTAGACGAAGCCGTACACCCAGCCCTGGAGCCCGTTGGCGTCTCCGGTCACCGGCTGCGCGGAGAACAGCGTCTGCAGGAGCGTCCCCAGCGGGACGGCGAGGACGATCGGCGCGAGCAGCCCGGCCGCGACCCAGATCGGCGCCAGCACCAGCCAGGCCGGCAGGCGCCGCCCCCAGGGGAACGTGAACGCCATCGCGACCAGCACGGCCACCGCGTCCATGCCCATGGTGATCGCGTTGCCCGCGTAGAGCGCGCTGTCCTCGGCGGCGGAGACGTCGTTCCAGCCGACCGTGCTGCCGGAGAGCCACGCGATCTTGATGGTGAGGTAGGGGACGCACGCGGCGATCGTCGCCGCGCACACGGCCAGGCGCAGGCGGCCGGGACCTCGGCGCGCGGCGCGCGCCCGGCCCGGCAGCGGATGGGCTGAAACGGTCATGCTCCGACGATGCGCCAGACCGCCCGTCCCGCGCCTCCCGCCGCCGGGTGACGCGCGTCCCCCGCGAGGGTGAACGCCGCCCGCTAGCCCCAGCTGATCTCGGGCAGGCCGGCGTCGACGAGGGCCTTGTTGACCGCGCTGAACGGGCGCGTCCCGAAGAACTTCTTCGCGCTGAGCGGGCTCGGGTGCGCCGACTCGATCACCGTGTGCTGCGGGCCGGTGATCAGGCGGGCCTTCTTGCGCGCGTAGGCGCCCCACAGGACGAACACGACGCGCTCGGTCTTGTCGTTCAGCGCGCGGATCGCGGCGTCGGTGAAGTCCTCCCAGCCCTTGCCGGCGTGCGAGCCCGCCTCGCCGGCGCGCACGGTCAGCACGGCGTTCAGCAGCAGGACGCCCTGGTCGGCCCACCGGGTGAGGTCGCCCGACGCGGCGGCCGGGACGCCGAGGTCGGTGGCCAGCTCCTTGTAGATGTTGCGCAGCGACGGGGGCAGCCGCACGCCGTCGCGGACGCTGAAGCTGAGCCCGTGCGCCTGGCCGGGCCCGTGGTAGGGGTCCTGGCCGAGGATCAGCACGCGGGCGCGGTCGAACGGGCAGTGCCGGAACGCGTTGAACAGGTCGTCGCGCGGCGGGTACACGGTCTGCCCGTCGTACTCCCCCGCGACGAACGCGCCCAGCGCGGCGGTGGCGAGCGGATCGAGCAGCGGGTCGAGCCGCTCCCGCCAGTCGCCGGGCAGCAGTTCCATCAGGTCGAGGGACATCGTCGGGCCTCCGGGGAACGTGATCTCCAGTTCCCCGAAACACTAGTGCGGACCACTGACACGCCAGGCCGAATCCGGGGAGCGCGAGTGCTCCGACCCTAGGATGACGCCATATGCCCGATTCCCCCCGGCGGCGGCTGCTCCGCGCATCCGCGCTGCTCGCCGTCCTCGTCCTGCCCGGCCTCGGCGCCGGCTGCGGCCGCCCGTCCGGGCCGGTGACGCTCACCGTCCTCGCCACCGGGTCCATGACGGAGGTGTTCGGCGAGATCGCGACGGCCTACCACCAGGACAACCCGGGCGTCCGGCTCCGGCCGGTGTTCGGCGGCGCGCCCGAACTCGCCGACCGGCTGTCCGAGCACGACCCGGGCGACGTCCTGGTGACGGCGGACGGGGCGAGCATGGAGGAGACCGCCGAGCAGCTCGGCGCGCCCCGGCGGACCGTCGCCAGCGGCGCGCTCACCATCGCCGTCGCGCCCGGCAACCCGCGCCGGATCCGAGGCCTGCGGGACCTGCGGAGGCCGGGCCTGCGGGTCGTCGTCGGCGCCGGGACGGTCCCGGTGGGCCGCTACACCCGCCAGGTCCTCCGCAAGGCGGGGCTGACCGTCCGGTGGAGCAGCGAGGAGATCGGCGCGCGGGCCGTCCTGGACCGGATCCGCGCGGGCGAGGCCGACGCGGGGCTGGTGTTCATCACCGACATGCGCTCGGCCGGCATCGCGGCGAGCAGCGTGCCCATCCCCGCGGACCAGAACGTCACCGCCGCCTTCCTCGCCGCCCCGGTCCGCGGCGGCGCCCACGAGGACGACGCCGCGGCGTTCGTGTCGTGGCTGGTCACACCCGCCGCGCAGAAGCTGTTCAACAAGTACGGCTTCGTCACCCCGGCCTCCCTCCGCTGAGGCGGCCCCGCGGAGCGCGGGAACGGATGGGGGGCCGACTCCGTTGACCTCCCCGGGGACCCGACGGGGGTTCCGGTGCCGGCCGGCACGGCGGGCACCAGCGAGAGCACCGCGATCGATCCGGGGAGATGGCAGACGTGCCGGAGCAGCGACCCGCGCCAGGGTCCGACGAGGCGCCACGGCCCACCACGGGCACCACCACGCCGCGGCCGGGCGGGACGCACCGCTCGGCCGCCGGGCCCGACCGGCGCCGGTCCGTCCCGCCCCGCACCGATCCGGAGCAGCCGTGGCGCGCCGAGGGCGTTCCCGGCCGAAGCGAGCGGCCGGTGCGCCGCCTCGGCGGCTGGAAGCCCGGCCGCAACACCGGCGTCTTCTGGGCGCTGCTCCTCGCCGTCTTCGCGCTGAGCTACGTCTCCATGCACGTCACCGGGCAGAAGGAGCGGGTGACGATCCCCTACACGGCGTTCACGCAGCAGGTCGCCGCCGGGAACGTCAAGGACGTCTACACCAAGGGCTACGAGATCCAGGGCCAGCTGAAGAACAGGCAGCAGGTCCCCGGGCAGCGGGACGCGGGCGAGACCTACACCGCGTTCGAGACGCTGCGGCCCGCGTTCGCCGACGACAAGATCTACACCCAGATGGTGCAGAAGGGCGTGCAGGTCGAGGCCAAGCCGGTCAACGCGGACCGCGGGCCCCTCGCCAACCTCCTGCTCTCGCTCCTGCCCACCCTGCTGTTCGTCGGCCTGTGGATCGGCGTGATGGTGTGGCTGCAGCGCCGCATGACCGGCGGCGGGGGCGGCGGGCTCATGGGCGGCTTCGGCCGGTCTCCGAAGCCGGTCACACCGGACGAGAAGCGCGCCACCTTCGCCGACGTCGCCGGCATCGACGAGGTCGAGGCGGAGCTCAGCGAGGTCGTCGACTTCCTCAAGGACCCCGGCAAGTACCGCCGGATGGGCGCCCGCGTCCCCCGCGGCGTGCTCCTCACCGGTGCGCCCGGCACCGGCAAGACGCTGCTCGCCCGCGCCGTCGCCGGCGAGGCCGGCGTCCCGTTCTACTCCGCCGCCGCGTCGGAGTTCATCGAGATGGTCGTCGGCGTCGGCGCGGCCCGCGTGCGCGAGCTGTTCACCGAGGCCCGCAAGACCGCGCCGTCCATCATCTTCATCGACGAGATCGACACGATCGGCCGGGCGCGCGGCGGCGGCGCGAGCATGGGCGGGCACGACGAGCGCGAGCAGACGCTCAACCAGATCCTCACCGAGATGGACGGGTTCTCCGGCTCCGAGGGCGTGGTGGTGATCGCCGCGACGAACCGGCCCGACATCCTCGACCCGGCGCTGATGCGCCCCGGCCGGTTCGACCGGCAGGTCGCGGTGTCCCCGCCCGACCTGGACGGGCGCGTCGCGATCCTGCGGGTGCACACCCGCGACGTCCCCCTCGCCACCGACGCCGACCTCACCTCGATCGCGAAGATGACGCCCGGCATGACCGGCGCCGAGCTGGCCAACCTCGTCAACGAGGCCGCCCTGCTCGCCGTCAAGCACGAGAAGGACGCCGTCGCCATGGACGAGTTCCAGAGCGCGCTGGAGAAGGTGCAGCTCGGCACGCGGCGCTCCCTCGTCATGCCGTTCGAGGAGCGGCGCCGGACGTCCTACCACGAGTCCGGGCACGGGCTGCTCGGCATGCTGCAGCCGGGCGCCGACCCCGTCCGCAAGATCACCATCGTGCCGCACGGCCGCGCGCTCGGCGTCACCGTGTCCACGCCGGACGACGACCGCTACGCCTACGACGAGCGCTACCTGCGCGGCCGGATCATCGGCGCGCTCGGCGGCATGGCGGCCGAGGAGCTGGTCTTCGGCGTGATCACCACCGGCTCGGAGAGCGACCTGGAGCAGGTCACCAAGATCGCCCGCGGGATGGTGGGCCGCTGGGGCATGTCGCCGAAGGTCGGCCCGCTGTCGATCCTCCCCGCGGACGGCGACGGCCCCATGGGCCAGTACGCGGCCCAGGGCACGCTGGACGCCGTCGACCTGGAGGCCCGCCGGATCGTCGACGAGTGCTACGCCGAGGCCCTGGAGACGCTCCGCGCCAACCGCGACCGGCTCGACTCGCTCGCCGCCGCCCTCCTGGAGAACGAGACCCTCGACGAGAAGGCCGCCTACGCCGCCGCCGGCGTCGACCGCACCATCCGCGAGGCCGACCTGTCGAAGACCTGACCCCGCCGGGCGAACGCCGGAGGGTGCGAACGCCGGTCACATCCGCCGCGTCCGGTCCGTCAGTGCTATGACGGAGCCGACGAGGGGAACGTGATGGACGAGCGCGAGTTTCTGGCCGAGCGGTTCGAGGAGCACCGCACCCACCTCAGAGCGGTCGCCTACCGGATGCTGGGCTCGCTCGCCGAGGCCGACGACGCCGTCCAGGAGTCCTGGCTGCGGCTCAGCCGCTCCGAGGCCGGCGGCATCGAGAACCTGGGCGGGTGGCTGACGACCGTGGTCGGGCGGGTGTGCCTGGACATGCTGCGCTCGCGCACGTCCCGCCGCGAGACCCCTCTGGAGGAGCGTCTCCCCGACCCGGTCGTCGGCCCGGCCGCCGGACCGGACCCCGAGCACGCGGCGCTGATGGCCGACTCGGTCGGGCTCGCGCTGCTGGTCGTGCTGGAGTCCCTCACGCCCGCCGAGCGGCTGGCGTTCGTCCTGCACGACACCTTCGGCGTCCCGTTCGAGGAGATCGCCCCGATCGTGGGGCGGTCGCCGGCCGCGGCGCGGCAGCTGGCCAGCCGCGCCCGCCGCCGGGTGCGCGGGACGGCGCCGTCCCCCGAACGCGACCCTGTGCGGCAGCGGGCGGTCGTCGACGCGTTCCAGGCCGCCGCGCGGGACGGCGACTTCGAGGCGCTCGTCGCCGTCCTGGACCCGGACGTGGTGCTGCGCGCGGACGTGGGCGCCGTCGCCGGCGGCCTGACCGAGATCCACGGCGCCGCGGGCGTCGCCGGGCAGGCCCTCGCCTTCCGCGGGAGCGCCGGCGTGGCCGTGCCCGCGCTGGTCAACGGGACCGCGGGGATCGTCAGCTTCGAGGAGGGCCGGCCGAAGTCGGTGCTGGCCTTCACGATCGCGGACGGCAGGATCATCGAGATCGACATCCTGGCCGACCCCGCCCGCCTCGCCGCGCTGGACCTCTCCTTCCCCGGCTGACGCGCGCCGGGCGCCGCGCCGTGGAGGGGTTCCCCGGTGTTCTGCCGTAGTCGGCCGGGGTCGCCGGGCGGACGTCCGTCACAGCGTCTCCGGGAGGTCGGCGACGGTGAGGGTCCGCATGCCCTGCAGGGCCTTGAGGACCGTGGGGTGCGGCACCGCGTGGACGGTCGGGAGGATCGGGTCGGCGGGGTAGGCCAGCGCGTCCTCGGACGCGGAGAAGGCCACGTCCGTGCCGCGCGGATCCAGGCGGACCCAGCGGTCGTCGACCAGGGCGGCGGTCAGGCCGTGGACGAAGCGGGGGCACAGCTGGTAGCAGAGGCCCGCCTGGACGCCGCCCGCGCGGAGGAGGGCGGCCAGGGCGTGCGACTGGGCGAAGCAGAGGCCGGTGCCCTGGTCGAGGACGTCCGAGGCACGCCACGTGACGCGGGTGTCGCCGGTGTCCATGGGGTGCGAGATCCGGTCGCGGACGTGGTCGAACGCCGCGCGGGCGTAGGCGATGTCGTCGCCGGTGCGCAGCTCCGAGGCGATCGACTGGACGATCGGGTGCTCGATGTCGATCGCCTCGGAGGCGGCGAGGTAGTCCCAGGGCTCGGCCGCGAAGTCCATCACAGCCCGAGGAGCGTCTCGATGCCGATCGTGAGCCGGTCCATCTCGGGGACCCTGCGGACGGCGAGCAGCACGCCGGGCATGAACGACTCGCGGTTCATCGAGTCGTGCCGGATGGTGAACAGCTCGCCGTGGCCGCCGAGGACCACCTCCTGGTGGGCGATGGCGCCGGACATGCGGACCGCGTGCACCCGCACGCCGTCCACGTCGGCGCCGCGCGCCCCGTCGATCTCGGAGGTGGTGGCGTCCGGGGACCGGGACACCCCGGCCTCGGCGCGGGCGGCGGCGACCAGCTCGGCGGTGCGGTACGCGGTGCCGGAGGGGGCGTCCGCCTTGTTCGGATGGTGCGTCTCGACGATCTCGACGGACTCGAAGAACGGGGCCGCCTTCCGCGCGAAGTGCATCATCAGCACCGCGCCGATCCCGAAGTTCGGGGCGATGATGACGTTCCCGGCCGACTCTTCGGTGAGCCAGGAGCGGACGGTGTCGAGGCGGGACGGATCGAACCCGCTGGTGCCGACGACGGCGTGCAGGCCGTGCTCGACGCACCACTTCAGGTTGTCCATGACGACGCCGGGGTGGGTGAAGTCGACGACGGTCTCGGCGGCGGTCAGGGCGTCGAGCGCGTCGCCCTGGTCGACGGCCGCGACGAGCTCCATGTCGTCCGCCCCCTGCACGGCACGGCACACCTCGGCTCCCATGCGGCCCCGCGCGCCCAGCACCCCGACCTTGATCACGTCTTCCTCCCGGTTCGCGTCCCGCCCGAGCCTATCGTCAGAAGCGCTTGCCCAGCTCGCCCGCCTCGGAGTGCGCGGTGCGGCGGCCGGTCTCGGCGTCGGCGGTGGCGAGGTCCGGGCGGAACTCGACGGTGCTGATGTCGGTGATCCCCGTCCAGCGCAGCCAGCCCTCCAAGAACGGGGCCTGGTGGTCGCGGCCGAACGCGGGCGGGCGGCCCTCCCCGTAGACGGCGCTGGTGTAGACGACGGCGGCCTTCTTGCCGCGCAGCAGGCCGCGGTACCCCTCCAGCGGGTCGAAGGCGAACACCCAGCCGGGCTGCGAGACGACGTCGATGAACTGCTTCAGGATGTACGGGACGCTGGAGTTCCACATCGGCACGCTGAACAGGTAGCGGTCGTAGGAGTCGTAGCGCTCGAAGACCTCGCGGGCGGCCTGCCACGCGGCGACCTGCTCCCCGGACGGCTCCTCCCCCGAGAGCACGGTCATCTTGGCGCCCGCCCCGGCGGGGCCGAACTCGGGGAGCGAGCCGTCCCACAGGTCGAAGTGGTCGACGACGTCGCCGTGGACGTCGCGGTAGGCGTCCAGGAACGTCGTCGCGATCGCGAGCGACTCGGAGGCGCCCGCGCGGGGCGAGGCGGAGATGTGCAGCAGACGGGACATGGGGGCGTTCCTCTCGAAACAGCATACGGACCGGAGTCCGATTACTCCTGGAAGAGTAACGGACTCCGGTCCGGTTAACAACCCCGTCCCGCGGTCAGGCGGTGAACTCCCGGTCCCCGACCGGTCCGATCACGGTGAGGGCCTGCGGGCCGGCGAGGACCTCGGCCGCGATGGCCCGGACGTCGTCGAGGGTGACGGCCTCGACGCGCGCCAGGACCTCGTCCACCGGGAGCAGCGACTCGTAGACCAGCTCGCTCTTGCCGATCCGGCTCATCCGGGAGCCGGTGTCCTCCAGGCCGAGGACCATGGCTCCGCGCAGCTGCCCCTTGCCGCGCTCCAGCTCCTCGGCGGTGAGGCTCTCCTCCGCCGCCGTGCGGAGCTCGTCCCGGCAGATCGCGAGGACCTCCTCCGCCTTGGCCGGCTGGCAGCCCGCGTAGACCCCGAAGATGCCGGTGTCGGCGTACTGGGCGGTGTAGCTGTAAACCGAGTACGCCAGACCGCGCTTCTCGCGGATCTCCTGGAAGAGGCGGGAGGACATGCCGCCGCCGAGCGCCGCGTTCAGCACGCCGAGCGCGAACCTGCGCTCGTCGGTGCGGGACGTCCCGGCGCCGCCGAGGATGATGTGGGCCTGCTCGGTGTCCTTGTCGATGACGACGGTGCGCGGGTCGATCGGCGCCGGCGTCCCGTCGAGGCGGGGCGCGGCGGGCGCGGCGTCGCCGGTGAGGTGCTCGGCGAACGCCCCGGACACCAGCCGGACGACCTCGTCGTGGTCGATGTTGCCCGCCACCGACACCACCAGGCGGGACGGAACGTAGTGCTCCCGGTAGTAGCCGTGGATCCGGTCCCGGGACAGCGCGTTGATCGACTCCTCGGTGCCGAGGATCGGGCGCCCGAGCGGGGTGTCGCCGTACAGCGCGGTGGCGAACTCGTCGTGGATCAGGTCGCCCGGGTCGTCGTCCCGCATGTGGATCTCTTCGAGGATCACCCCGCGCTCGGCCTCGACGTCCTCGGGGCGGTTCACCGACTCGGCGACCATGTCGGACACCACGTCCACGGCGAGCGGCAGGTCGGCGTCCAGCACCCGCGCGTAGTAGCAGGTGTACTCCTTGGCGGTGAACGCGTTGAGGTCGCCGCCGACCGCGTCGATCGCCGCGGAGATCTCCAGCGCCGACCGCCGCCGCGTGCCCTTGAACAGCACGTGCTCCAGGTAGTGGCTGGCGCCCGCGTCGGCGGGCGCCTCGTCGCGGGAGCCGACCGCCGACCAGATGCCGAACGCGGCGGACCGCACGGTCGGCATCGACTCGGTGATGATCCGCAGCCCGCCGGGCAGGACGGTGCGGCGCACCGCGCCGGCACCGTCGGTGTGGATCGTGGTGGTGGTGCCGGGCTCCTGCGCCCTCGCCGGCAGGGTCACTGTCGCTCACATTCCATGGTGGGAAAACGGCCGGCCCGCCCGTGGCGGGCGGGCCGGCCGGTTCATGCCGGGGGTCAGGAGTTGCGCTGGCCTACGTCGTCGCCGCCGCGGCGGGTGCGGCGGCGCCGCGGCCCGCGCCGCTCGCCGTCCTCGCGGCGCTCCCGGCGCTCGCCGGAGTCGCCCTCGCCGGACGCGGCGGCCGGGGCGGCCGGGGCGCCGCCCTCGCCGCCGTCCTCCGCCTTGTCGGCGGCCTCGCGCTCGACCACCTCGACCGGCACCAGCGACAGCTTGCCGCGCTGGTCGATCTCGGTGACCTCGACCTGGATCTTCTCGCCGACGCCCATCACGTCGTCGACGTTCTCGATCCGGGCGCCGCCGTGCAGCTTGCGGATCTGCGACACGTGCAGCAGGCCGTCCTTGCCGGGCAGCAGCGACACGAACGCGCCGAACGTCGTGGTCTTGACGACGGTGCCGAGGAAGCGCTCGCCGACCTCGGGCATGTGCGGGTTCGCGATCGAGTTGATCGCCTGCCGGGCGGCCTCCGCGGACGGCCCGTCGGTCGCCCCGACGTAGATCGTGCCGTCGTCCTCGATCGTGATGTCGGCGCCGGTGTCGTCCTGGATCGAGTTGATCATCTTGCCCTTGGGGCCGATGACCTCGCCGATCTTGTCGACCGGGACCTTGATGGTGATGATCCGCGGCGCGTTCGGGCTCATCTCGGCGGGCGCCTCGATGGCCTCCTGCATCACGTCCAGGATCGCCAGGCGGGCGCCCTTGGCCTGCTTCAGCGCGGCCCCCAGCACCGAGGCGGGGATGCCGTCGAGCTTGGTGTCCAACTGCAGCGCGGTGATCAGGTCGCGGGTGCCGGCGACCTTGAAGTCCATGTCGCCGAACGCGTCCTCGGCGCCGAGGATGTCGGTGAGCGTGACGTACTCGTCGCTTTCGTTGATCAGCCCCATCGCGATGCCCGCCACCATCTGCTTGAGCGGGACGCCCGCGTCCAGCAGCGACATGGTGGACGCGCAGACCGAGCCCATCGAGGTGGAGCCGTTGGAGCCGAGCGCCTCCGACACCTGCCGGATCGCGTACGGGAACTCCTCGCGGGACGGCAGCACCGGGATCAGGGCGCGCTCGGCGAGGGCGCCGTGCCCGATCTCGCGCCGCTTCGGCGAGCCGACGCGGCCCGTCTCACCGGTGGAGTACGGCGGGAAGTTGTAGTTGTGCATGTAGCGCTTGGTGCGCTCGGGGTTCAGCGTGTCGATCGTCTGCTCCATGCGGAGCATGTTCAGCGTCGTCACGCCGAGGATCTGCGTCTCGCCGCGCTCGAACAGCGCCGAGCCGTGCACGCGCGGGATGACGTGCGCCTCGGCGGTCAGCTGCCGGATGTCCTTCAGGCCGCGGCCGTCGATGCGCAGCCCGTCGCGGATGACCCGCTCGCGGACCAGCTTCTTGGTGACGGCGCGGTAGGCGGCGGAGATCTCCTTCTCGCGCCCCTCGAACTGCTCGGCGAGCTTCTCGGCGGCGGTCGCCTTGATCTCGTCCAGCCGGGTCTCGCGCTCCTGCTTGCCGGCGATGGTGAGCGCCTGCGCGAGGTCGTCGCTGACCGCGTCGGTGACGGCGGCGAGCACGTCGTCCTGGTAATCCAGGAAGATCGGGTACTCGGCGGTCTCCTTCGCGGCGACGGCCGCGAGGTCGCTCTGCGCCTTGCACAGCACCTTGATGAACGGCTTGGCCGCCTCGAGGCCCTCGGCGACGCTCTCCTCGGTCGGGGCGGCCGCGCCCTCGCCGACGAGCTTGAGGGTGTCGCGGGTGGACTCCGCCTCGACCATCATGATCGCGACATCGCCGTCGGCCAGCACGCGGCCGGCCACGACCATGTCGAAGGTGGCGCGCTCCAGCTCGGGGTGGGTCGGGAAGCCGACCCACTGGCCGTCGATCAGCGCGACGCGCACGCCGCCGATCGGCCCGGAGAACGGCAGCCCGGCCAGCTGGGTGGACATCGAGGCGGCGTTGATCGCCACGACGTCGTACAGGTGGTCCGGGTGCAGCGCCATGATCGTCTCGACGATCTGGATCTCGTTGCGCAGGCCCTTGGTGAACGACGGGCGCAGCGGCCGGTCGATCAGCCGGCAGGTGAGGATCGCGTCCTCGGAGGGACGGCCCTCACGGCGGAAGAACGAGCCGGGGATCCGCCCGGCCGCGTACATCCGCTCCTCGACGTCCACGGTCAGCGGGAAGAAGTCCAGGTTGTCCTTGGGCTTCTTCGACGCGGTGGTCGCCGACACCACCATCGTCTCGTCGTCGAGGTAGGCGACGGCGGAGCCGGCGGCCTGCCGGGCCAGCCGGCCCGTCTCGAAGCGGATGGTCCGGGTGCCGAACGAGCCGTTGTCGATCACGGCCTCGGTGCTCTGCGCGCCGTCTATGCGCACGGCTTCTGTCACGGGAAACCTCCTCAAGGTTCCATTTCGGTCCTCGCGGCCGTTTCCCGTTGGCTTGTCACGCTGCCGGTCTTCGATCGAAGCACCCGGATCGACAGGTCCGCCGATACGGCGGAACGGATCCGGAAGCCACTACCGAGGACCGGCCCGCACCAGCGGTGTCCGCGAGGCTTGTCTGTAATTGTCCGGCCGGGGCCCTCCCGGGCACGCCGACGGTAAAAGGAAGGGAGTGGCCCCGCGGGCCACTCCCCGACCGCACTAGCGGCGCAGTCCGAGTCGCTCGATCAGCTGCCGGTAGCGGTTGATGTCCTTGTTGCTCAGGTACTTCAGGAGCCGGCGACGACGGCCGACCAGCAGCAGGAGGCCGCGGCGGCTGTGGTGGTCGTGCTTGTGCTCCTTGAGGTGCTCGGTCAGATCGTTGATACGGCGCGTCAGCAGCGCGACCTGGACCTCCGGGGATCCGGTGTCACCCTCAGTGGTCGCGTACTCGGCGATGATCTGGTTCTTGGTGGCGGTGTCGAGCGACACGTGGCTCCTTCGATGAATTCGTCACCCGCAGATCCAGGGCCCGGTGGGCGCAACGGGTCCGCATGGTGCGTGTTAAGAGAGTGGCGGGCCGCATGAGGGTGCAGCCAACCGCACCGGGGCCCATCCCGGCGACTCTTCACCGTACCATGTCGTCTTAACTGCAAGACCGGCTGTGTTGACTGCAAGCCGAGGCTTCCGCGCGACGGTTTGTTTACGACGTGATCTCTCTGGCACGTACCACGTCGCGGTGCATTTCCTCGATGAGGGCCTCGATCGAGTCGAACTTCAGGGTGTCGCGGATGCGGGCGGTGAAATCGACGGCCATGTGCTCGCCGTACAGGTCGAGGTCGTCGCGGTCCAGCGCGTACGCCTCGACGGTGCGCTCCCCGGCCCCCTCGAACGTCGGGTTGGTGCCGATGGAGATCGCGGCGGGCCAGCGGAAGGCGGGGTACCGGTCGCTGTCGGCCACCAGCCAGCCGCCGTAGACGCCGTCCGCCGGGACGGCGGTGTGCGGCAGCGTCTCCAGGTTGGCCGTCGGGAACCCGAGCGCGCGGCCCCGCTGGTGGCCCCGCACGACGACGCCCTCGACGCGGTGCGGGCGCCCCAGCGCCTGCGCGGCGGCCTCGACGTCCCCCGCGTCGAGCCGCTCGCGGATGTAGGTGGACGAGATCGTGTCCCCGTTGGCCACCAGCGGCATGCCCTCGGCGGTGAAGTCGTACTTGTCGCCCAGCTCGCGCAGCAGCGCGACGTTCCCCTTGGCCTTGTGGCCGAACCGGAAGTCCTCGCCGACGATGACGTGCGCCGCGTGCAGCCGGTCGACCAGGACCGACTGCACGAACTCGTCCGGCGGCACCTTCGACAGCTCCAGCGTGAACGGCACGACCACGACCGCGTCCGTGCCGAGCCCTTCGAGCAGCTCGACGCGGCGCCGGGTGGTGGCGAGCAGCGGCGGGTGCGTGCCGGGGCGCACGACCTCGTCCGGGTGCGGGTCGAACGTGATGACCACCGAGCGCAGGCCGCGGCGGCGCGCCTCGTCCGCGGCGGCGCCGACGATCCGCTGATGGCCGCGGTGCACGCCGTCGAACACCCCGATGGTGACCACAGAGCGGCCCCAGTCCGCGGGTACCTCGTCGAGGCCATTCCAGCGCCGCACCATTCTCTCCCTGCGTAGGACGTGCCTGACCGGTCTCTCCTGCCGTCCTAGAGTGCCATGCGGAGGCGGCGGCGGTCGCACCCAGGGGGCATGGTGGGGGCGTGGCGGGCGGCACCGGGCCTCAGCCGGACTGGTACACGACCAGCGAGACCGCGATGTACTGCAGGACGTAGGCCGCCAGCGTGAAGGCGTGGAAGACCTCGTGGAAGCCGAACCAGCTCGGCGACGGGTCCGGCCGGCGCAGGCCGTACACCACTCCCCCGACGCTGTAGCAGACGCCGCCGATCGCGACCAGGACGCAGGCGGCGATCCCCGCGCCGTCGAGGAACTGCGGCAGGAAGAACACCGCGACCCAGCCCAGCACGATGTAGAGCGTCACGTAGAGGGCGCGGGGGGCGCCGATCCAGACGGTCCGGAACACCACGCCCGCGACTGCCCCCGTCCAGACGGTGGCGAGCACGGCGACGCGGGCGCCGCCGTCCAGGGCCAGGACGGCGAACGGCGTGTAGGTCCCGGCGATGATCAGGTAGATGTTGGCGTGGTCGAAGCGGCGCAGCACCTCGATCAGACGGTGCGAGCGCTGCCGGTGGTACGTTCCCGAGATCCCGAAGAGCATCCCCGATGCCGCCACGTACACCGCCGACGCGAGCCGCGCCTCCACGCTCGGGCCGAGCGCCACCAGCACCAGGCCGGCGACGAGGACCGCGGGGAACGCGCCGAGGTGCAGCCAGCCGCGCAGCCGCGGCCGGGTCGGGGACGCCACCGGGGAACGGTCGTTGACAGTGGTCACGGACACCTCCTCACAAGCGAACCTACGGTTACGTAGGTTACGCGGGCGTAAGTTGGTATGCACCGTTTCCGCCCGGTGATGCTCACCACGAACGCCCGCCGTTCAGGGGACGAAGACGGCGAGGGGCTTGGCCACCCTGCCCTGCTCCTCGACGAGGGCGAGCAGCGTCCCGTCCGGCGCGAAGACGCCCACCGGGCCCGGGCCGAGCCCCGCGGCCGGGAGGCGCCCGCCGTGCGCGACCTTCCGGGCGTCCTCGTCCGACACGTCCCGCCGCGGGAACACCGCCGCGACCGCCTCGTCCATCGGCAGGATCTCCAGCTCTCCGGCGAGCTGGTCGAGCGTCCGCGCCAGGGAGAGGTCGTACGGCCCGACCCGCGTGCGCCGCAGCGCGGTCAGGTGGCCGCCGCAGCCGAGGGATGCGCCGAGGTCGCGGGCCAGCGACCGGATGTAGGTGCCGGACGAGCAGGCGATGGACGCGTCCACGTCGACCAGGTCACCGTGCCGCCGCACGTCCAGCACCGTGAAGGCGTGCACGGTCACCGGGCGGGCGGCCAGCTCGACCTCCTCGCCCTTGCGGGCCATCTTGTAGGCGCGCTGCCCGTTCACCTTGATCGCGCTGACCTGCGGCGGGATCTGCCGGATCGGCCCGGTCAGCTCCGCGACGGCCGCCCGCAGCGCCTCCTCGGCGACGTCCGCGGCGGACGCGGTCGCGGTGGTCTCGCCCTCGGCGTCGTCGGTGTTGGTCGACTCGCCCAGCCGGATCGTGGCGTCGTAGCCCTTCTCCGTCAGCGCGAGATGCCCGAGCAGGCGCGTCGCCTTGCCCACCCCGAGCACCAGGACGCCCGTCGCCATGGGGTCCAGCGTGCCGGCGTGCCCGACCCGCCGGGTCTTCGCCAGCCGCCGCATCCTCCCGACGACGTCGTGCGACGTCCAGCCGGCGGGCTTGTCCACGATGACGAGTCCCGAGTTCTCCACGCGCGCTCCGCTTCCGTCGTCCGGTGTCAGTCGTCCGGTTCGCCCGGCACGCGCAGCGCCGCGCGCAGCCGGTCGATGATGCAGGCGGGCTCCCCGCCCATCGTGAACGCCGCGGCGGTGCGATGCCCGCCCCCGCCGAGCGCGACGCAGGCGCGGCCCACGTCGACCGAGCCCTTGGAGCGGGTGGAGACGTACCACTCGCCCCGGTCGTTCTCCTTGCACACCACCGCGACCTCGGCCTCGTCGGTGCGCCTGAGCTGGTCGATGACCCCTTCGAGCTGGTCGTAGTGGACGCCGCGGGCGTCCCGGTCGGCGCGCGCGATCGTCGTCCACACCAGGCCCCGGCCGCCGGCGGCGTCGCGTTCCAGCCGGGCCCGGCCGAGCGCCCCCGCGAGGACCTGCAGGTAGCCGAACGGCGCCCGGTCCCACAGCTCGCGGCTGACGGCGTCCGGGCGGACCCCGGCGGTCAGCAGCCGCCCCGCCAGGTCGTGGACCTCCGGCGTCGTGCACGGGTAGCGGAACGAGCCGGTGTCGCTCGCGAGCCCCGCGTACAGGCCCTGGGCCATGTCGCGGTCCAGGGGGACGCCGAGCCGGCGGATCAGCTCCTCCACCAGCACCGCGGTGGCGGCGGCGTCCGGGTCGACCAGCCGCACCCCGCCGAACCCGGTGTTGGACGCGTGGTGGTCGACGACGATCAGCGCGCCGGCCCGCCCGGCGGCGCCGGCGAGCGAGCCGAGCCGGGCCTGGCCCGCGGCGTCCAGCGAGATCATCAGCTCCGGGGCGTCCGGCATCCGCGCGGGCTCGACGAGGATCTCCTGGCCCGGGAGGAACCTCAGGATCGCCGGGACCCCGAACGGCTCGCCGAACGACGCCAGGCACCGCTTGCCCAGCGCGCGCAGGGCGCGCCCGAGAGCCAGCATCGAGCCGAGCGCGTCGCCGTCGGGGGCCACATGGCAGGCGAGGCAGATCTCCGCGGCCTCGTGGATCAGCTCGACCGCGCGGTCCCAGTCGAGGTCGCCGCCCGCGGCGCCGCGCCCGGCGGGGGCGGCGGCCCCGGCCGGGCCGTTCACGGCGACGGGCGTGCGGAACGGCCGTCCTCGCCGCCACCCGCGACGTCATGCCCGTCGAAGTCGTCGTCCTCGTCGGCGTCCTCGTCGTCCTCGTCGGCGTCGGTGCCGGTGTCGTCGTCCTCGTCGGGGACGGGCTCGCGGTAGGGGTTCGCGTCACCGGCGTGGGACGCCCCCTGCGCGGCCCGCGCCACCTCGGCGTCCCGGGCGCGGGCCTGGGCCAGCAGGTCGTCGATGTGCGCGGCGTTCTCCATCAGGGAGTCCATGACGAAGGTGAGGCTCGGCGTGTGGCGCACGCCCGTCTTCCTGCCCACCTCCGAACGGATGACTCCCTTGGCGCTCTCCAGCGCGGCGGCCGTCTCGGCGCGCTCGCCGTCCGACCCGTAGACCGTGTAGTACACGGTCGCGTCGCGCAGGTCGTTGGTGATGCGGGTGTCCGTCACGGTCACGAAGCCGAGCCGCGGGTCCTTGATCCGCCGTTCCAGCATCTCGGCCACGATCTGCTGGATGCGGTCGGCGAGCTTTCGCGCCCGAGCTGCGTCCACCATGATCGCACTCCCTTTCTATGGTCCGGGCGAAGAGGGTCGTCCTCGCTCTTTCATTGTGGGGGGACGCCCGCCGTCGCGCCGGGCCGTCAGTCCTCGTCGTTGAAGAGACGCTGCCGGGCCGCCAGCAGTTCGATCTCCGGGCGCCCGGCCACGAGCCGTTCGCACTGGTCGAGCACGCGGGTGCAGTTGGCGGCCGTCGCCGAGACCACCGCCACCCCGATCTCCGCCCTGCGGTGCAGGTCGTTGTCGCCGGTCTCGGCGACGGCCACCGCCGGGAAGTGCTTCTGCACCTCGGCGATGATGGGCCGGACGACGGACCGCTTCTGCTTCAGCGAGCGGACGTCCCCCAGCAGCAGGTCGAGTGTCAGCGCACCCACGTACACCTGGTCGATCACCTCGGGTCTCTCAGAATGCGGAACGCGGCCGTCCGCCGCGTTCCCGAACATGACGGACGCCAGGCTAGAAGTCCGCCTGGCGCCGTGTCACCCGAAAAAGATCATCTCGCCGGCGTGCCGGTGGACCGGCCGCCGGGCCGGCTCGCCCGCGCGGCCCCTGCAGGGACCGCGCGGGCGTGCCGTCCGCCTCAGTCGCGGGGCTTCTCCCGCATCTCGAAGCACTCGATGACGTCGCCGAGCTTGATGTCGTTGTATCCCACGCCGATACCGCACTCGAAGCCCTCGCGGACCTCGGTCGCGTCCTCCTTGAAGCGGCGCAGCGACGACACCGTGAGGTTGTCGGAGACCACGACGCCGTCGCGGACGAGGCGGGCCTTGGCGTTGCGCTGGATGATCCCGGAGGTGACCATCGAACCGGCGATGTTGCCGATCCGCGGCACCTTGAAGATCTCCCGGACCTCGGCGGTGCCGAGCTGGGCCTCCTCGAACTCCGGCTTGAGCATGCCCTTGAGGGCCGCCTCGATCTCCTCGATCGCCTGGTAGATGATCGAGTAGTACCGGATGTCGACGCCCTCGCGGTCGGCCAGCTCCTGCGCGTTGCGCTCCGGCCGCACGTTGAAGCCGATGATGACCGCGCCCTCGGACGCCAGCGACAGGTTGACGTCGTCCTGCGTGATCGCGCCGACGCCGCGGCGGATGATCCGCAGGTTGACCTCGTCGCCCACGTCGATCTTGAGGAGGGAGTCCTCCAGCGCCTCGACGGAACCGGACACGTCGCCCTTGAGGATGAGCAGCAGCTCCTGCCGCTCGCCCCGCTCCAGGTCCTTGAACAGCTCTTCCAGGGAGCTGCTCTTGCGGCTCTTGAGCAGTTCGGCGTTGCGCTTGCGCGCGACCCGCTTGTCGGCGATCTGCCGGGCGACCCGGTCGTCCTCGACGACCAGGAAGTTGTCGCCCGCGCCGGGCACGGCCGCGAGGCCGAGCACCATCACCGGACGGGACGGGCCCGCCTCCTCGACGCTGTTGCCGTTCTCGTCGAGCATCGCCCGGACGCGGCCGTTGGCCACGCCGCAGACGATCGAGTCGCCGACCCGCAGCGTGCCGCGCTGCACCAGCACGGTCGCCACGGCGCCCCGGCCCTTGTCCAGGTGGGCCTCGATGGCCGAGCCCTGGGCGGGCATGTCGGGGTTGGCCTTCAGGTCGAGCTCGGCGTCGGCGGTCAGGACGATCGCCTCCAGCAGCCCGTCGATGTTGACGCCCTGCTTGGCGGACACGTCGACGAACTGGGTCGAGCCGCCGAACTCCTCGGCCACGAGGCCGTACTCGGTCAGCTGCGCCCGCACCCGGTTCGGGTCGGCGCCCTCGACGTCGATCTTGTTGACCGCGACCACGATCGGCACCCCGGCCGCCGTGGCGTGGTCGATCGCCTCGGTGGTCTGCGGCTTGACGCCGTCGTCCGCGGCGACCACCAGCACCACCAGGTCGGTGGTGTCGGCACCGCGGGCGCGCATGGCGGTGAACGCCTCGTGGCCCGGGGTGTCGATGAAGGTGATCTTGCGGTCCTCGCCGTCGACCTCGGTCTCGACCTGGTAGGCGCCGATGTGCTGGGTGATGCCGCCGGCCTCGCCCGCCTGCACGTTGGCGTGCCGGACGGCGTCCAGCAGCTTGGTCTTACCGTGGTCGACGTGGCCCATGACGGTGACCACCGGCGGACGCGCCTGGAGGTTCTCCTCGCCGCCCTCGTCCTCGCCGTACTCGATGTCGAACGACTCGAGCAGCTCGCGGTCCTCGTCCTCGGGGCTGACGACCTGGACGTCGAAGTCCAGCTCCAGCCCGAGCGCCATGAGGTCGTCGGGGTCGACCGACTGGGTCGCGGTGACCATCTTGCCGAGGTGCATCATGATCGCGACGAGCGACGCCGGGTTGGCGCCGATCTTCTCGGCGAAGTCGGTCAGGGACGCGCCCTGCGGCAGCCGGATGGTCTTGCCGTTGCCGCGCGGGGCCGAGACGCCGCCGACGGCGGGCGCCTGCATGTTCTCGAACTCCTGGCGGCGCGCCCGCTTGGACTTGCGCCCGCGGGCCGGACGCCCGCCGGGCCGCCCGAAGGCGCCCTGCGTGCCGCCGCGGCCGCGGCCGCCGCCACCGGGGCGCGGGCCGAAGCCGCCGCCCGGACGGCCGCCGGCACCCGCGCGGGGGCCGCCGAAGCCGCCGCCACCGGGACGGCCGCCGCCACCGGGACCGCGACCGCCGCCGCCTGGACCGCGACCGCCGCCACCCGGGCCGCGACCGCCACCACCGCCACCACCGGGGCCGCCGCGCCCGGGGGCGCCGGCGGGCCGCGAGGACGGCATGTTCATCGGGCTCGGACGCGGGCCGCCCGGCCGGGGCGGCATGCTGCCCGGGTTCGGGCGCGGACCGCCCGCACCGGGGGCGCCGCCGGGACGCGGACCGGGACGCGGACCGCCCGCGGCACCACCGCCGCCGGGACGGTCACCGCCCGGACGGGGCCCGGGACGCGGGCCCGGCTTGGGCGCCTGGCCCATGCCGGTGTTGGTCGAGCTGAACGGGTTGTTGCCCGGACGCGGACCGCCGGGGCCGCGGCCGCCGCCGCCCTGGCGCGGACCCGGGCGCGGACCCGGCTTGGGCGCGCGGGGACCCGGCTTGGGCCCGCCCGGTGCGCGGTTGCCGGTGCCCGGACCGGACGCCGGCGGGGCGCTCGGCCCCTGCGCGGCCGGCGCGTTCACCGGCGTGCTCGGCGCCGGCGGGACGGCCGGGCGCGGGCCCGGCTTGGGCGCTCCGCCCTGGCCGCCCTGGCCACCCTGACCACCGGGGCCACCCTGACCACCGGGGCCGCCCTGACCACCGGGGCCGCCCTGACCACCGGGACCGCCCTGGCCACCGGGACCGGCGGGGGCCGCGGGGGCCGGCTTGGGCGCGGAGGTGCGCGGACCGGGGCGCGGCCCCGGACGTGCGCCCTGAGAATCGGAACCGCCGCCGGGCGGACCCGGGCGCGGCGGTGCGGACGGGCGCGGCGCCTGCTTCTTGGCCGCGACCCGCCGGTCCCCCTGCTTGGGGGACGAAGAAGAATTTGAGAAGGCTTCTGTCAGCCTGCGAACGACCGGCGCCTCGATCGTGGAGGACGCCGAACGCACGAACTCGCCCATTTCCTGGAGCTTGGCCATGACGACCTTGCTCTCTACACCGAACTCCTTGGCGAGTTCGTAAACCCGGACCTTCGCCACTGCACTCCCTACTCGGTCCGGGGGTGCGGCCTCCGGACCGTCGCTAACTTGCCGTACTCATCGCGGCGTGCTCATCGAGCGCTCATAGCAATCTCGACCTGCTTCCGACTAGACGTCGCTTACCATTCGGCCATCCTGCTGCTGTGCGGCGCGTGCCGCAAGCCGCCGGCGCAGCGCACCGGAGTCGAGCGGCCCCGGAAGGCGGAACGCCCTCGGGAACGCCCGACGTCGCTCTGCGAGCTCCAGGCACTCCGGATCGGGATGCAGGTACGCACCCCGCCCCGGCAGCCGTCCTCGGGGGTCGGGGACGAGGACGCCCTCGACCGCCACCAGACGCAGCAGGTCGGACTTGACCGTGCGAACCCGGCAGCCCACGCACATACGAACAGGGGCCGCCCGGCCACGTTCCATGAGTCTACCGCGCCGAGGCGTCGGCGGGGCCGGTCGCATGCTCTCCTGGCGTAGAAGATCCGGATTGGCCGGAGCCGGCGGCCTTCGGGGGCGTCTGCCCGGGCTCGGTGTCGGACCGGATGTCGATCCGCCAGCCGGTGAGCCGCGCGGCGAGCCGGGCGTTCTGCCCCTCCTTGCCGATGGCCAGGGACAGCTGGTAGTCGGGCACGACCACCCGGGCGACCCGGCCGTCCGCGTCGACCACCTCGACACTCGAAACGCGCGCCGGGGACAGGGCATTCCCGACGAACTCCGCGGGGTCCTCCGACCAGTCCACGATGTCGATCTTCTCGCCGTGCAGCTCGGCCATCACGTTGCGGACCCGGCTGCCGAGCGGGCCGATGCAGGCGCCCTTGGCGTTCACTCCCGGCTTGCGCGAGCGGACCGCGATCTTGGTGCGGTGCCCGGCCTCCCGCGCGATCGCCGCGATCTCCACGGTGCCGTCGGCGATCTCCGGGACCTCCAGCGCGAACAGCTTGCGGACGAGGTTCGGGTGCGTCCGCGACAGCTGCACCGACGGGCCGCGGTGGCCCTTGCGGACCTGGACGACGTACGCGCGCAGCCGCTCCCCGTGGTCGTAGTGCTCGCCGGGCACCTGCTCCTGCGGCGGCAGGATGGCCTCGATCTTGCCGAGGTCGACCAGCACGTTGCGGGGGTCCTTGCCCTGCTGGATGATGCCGCTGACGATGTCGCCCTCGCGGCCCGCGTACTCGCCGAAGGTCAGCTCGTCCTCGGCGTCGCGGAGCCGCTGCAGGATGACCTGCTTGGCCGTGGTGGCGGCGATGCGGCCGAACCCCGTCGGGGTGTCGTCGTACTCGCCGACCTCGTTGCCCTCGTCGTCGGTCTCGGTGGCCCACACGGTGACGTGCCCGCTCGTGCGGTCCAGTTCGACGCGCGCCTTCGGCGCCGCGCCCTCCGTCCGGTGGTAGGCGATCAGCAGGGCGTCTTCGATGGCCTTGACGGCCACGTCGAGCGAGATGTCCTTCTCGCTCTCCAGTGACCGCAGGGCGGTCATGTCGATGTCCACGAGGTTCCCCCCTCTAGTCCGGCTCAGCCGGAGAACGCGTTTCCTCGGCCTTGTCAGCAGCGGGTTTGAACTCCACCTGCACACGGCCGCGCCCCAGCTCGCCGAGGCCGAACCGGCGCCGCACGGTCTCCGGCGCGCCCTTGGCCCCGGCTCCCTTGCCCCGGCGCCCACGGACGACGTCGATCTCGACGGCCTCGTCGTCGGCCGCCACCACGCGGCCCTCGACCTGGCCTCCCTCCGTCAGCGGGGCGACGACCAGCCGGCCGACGGCACGGCGCCAGTGCCGCGGCTCGGTGAGGGGGCGGTCGACACCGGGCGAGGTCACCTCCAGCACGTAGGGCGAGGTGCCCATGACGTCGGACTCGTCGAGCAGCCCGGAGGCGATCTCGCTCAGCCGGGCGATGTCGTCCAGCGCGACTCCGCCGTCGCCGTCCACGACGATCCTGACCAGCCGCCGGCGGCCCGCCGGGCGCACGTCGACCTCCTCCAGGTCGAAGCCCGCCGCGGTCACCTCGGGCGCGAGGAGCCGGGTCAGCTCGGCGGCCGCGGCGTCGCGCGTCGGGCGGGCCGGGGCGCCGGGCTGCCGGCCGCGCCTCCCTTGAGCGCGGCCGCCGCTGGACTCGACGCTCATGGGCCCTCCTCCTGTTGTGCCGCCGCGACGCGGGGGTCCCCGCTCGTCCGTTGACACCTCAAGACTATCGACCCCCGGAGACCGCAGCGGTCTTTCGGACGGCTCACCGGCGCGGCGGATATGGAATGCTTGAGCTGGCCCGATGGACGCGTCCGGAGACCCGCGGTCACAGCGGGCCACCACCACACCACCGGGTGAGGAGACTCCCTTGCCAGAGGCCGTGCCGCCCCTGCCGGGAAACCTGTCGCGCCGGGCCCTGCTGGGGCGGGGGCCCCTGCTCGGCGGCGCGGCGGCGATCGCGATGCCGTGGCTCGCGGGTTGCACCGCGAAGGCCGCGCCGCGCGGGGACGTGCCCACGCTCGTCGGCGCCATCGCGTCCGAGCAGAACCTGATCGCCGCGTACGAGGCGGCGCGGTCGGCGGACGCCTCGCTGGCCGGGCGGCTCGACCCCGTCCTCGCCCGTCACCGGAGCCATCTGGCGGTCCTGAAGCGGCACTACGTCCCGGGTTCGGGCGACCGGGCCGGCGAGGGCGGCGCCATCCCGCCGCCGAGCGCGGCGCCCGTCCCCGCCGGTGCCCGGGGCCTGGCGGCCCTGCGCGGCCTGGAGGAGCGGGCGGCGCGGGCGCGGGCCGCGGAGGCCGCGAAGTCCGGCCCGGCGCTGGCCCAGCTGCTCGCCAGCATCGGCGCGTGCGAGGCGGGGCACGCGATGGCGGTCAGGGGCGATCCCCCGCCCGTCCGGTCGACGACGGACGCCGAGGCCGCGCGGGCGGCGCTGGCCGCCGAGCACGCGGCCGTCTACGGGTACGGGGTGCTCGGCTCGCGGCTGCGCGGGACGCTCCGGCAGGTGGCGAAGGAGAGGTGGAACGCGCACCGCGCCCAGCGCGACACGCTGGCCTCGATCCTGTCGATCAAGCGGGTCGCGGCGGCGCCCGCCTACCGGCTGCCCGTCAAGGTCACGTCCGCGCGCGCCGCCGCCCAGCTGGCCGCGGCCCTGGAGGACGGCCTCGCCCCGGCCTACGTCGGCCTCGCCGCGGCCTCCTCCCCGGACCTGCGGGCCTTCGCCGCCGACGGGGCGCAGCGGGCCGTGGCGTGGTCGGCGCGCTGGCGCGCGAGGGCGGGGCTCGCCGCTCCCGCGGGCGCCTTCCCCGGGCTGCCGGACGCGGCGCTGTCCCCCCGTCCCGAACCGGGTGAGTGATCTCCGGCACGCGGGGAACGAAGTGCCCGAATCACGGCGTTAGTCCCATTTGCAGGGACGATCCGAGAGGAGGGAGCACAGTGACCACGACTGCGCGGCCGGGCGGGACGAGCGCCCTCGACGAGCTGCGGGCCGCCTACCACGAGCAGCTCACCCGGCTCGCGGCCGAGCGCGACGCGGCCCGCCGGCAGGCGCGCCGGGCCCAGGCCCAGGCCGACGTGGCGCGCGCCGACCTGGCGAGTCTCAAGAGCCGCGTCGCCGAACTGCTGAACGCCGCCGCGCGGCATCTTCCGGACCTGCCCCCCGTCGAGGAGCCCGCCACGCCGGAGATCCGCGCCGCCGGGGAGTCGCGGGCGCTGCCGGCCGCCGGAGCGGACACGCCCTCCGGGAAGGGCGACGCCGCGGACCGCTCCGCGCACGCCGCCTGACCGGGTAGGAGCGGCCCGTCCAAGGGCCGCGCCGAGACCGCCGGGCGCGGTCGTCCCGGCGGTCTTCCCCCTCGGGGTCCAGTAAGGTCCACCAGATGACCGCGTACGGCCTTCTCGTCTCCCCCTCGCACAACCGGGTCTATGCGCAGGCCGCCGCCGGCCTGGTGAAGGCGGAGCTGGAGGTGTTCGCCGAACGCGCCCTCGGCGGACGCGTCCACGACATCGAGGAGACCGCCATCGGCGGCGTCCCCTACGTGACCTTCTCCGCCGACCGGCTGAGGGACCAGGACGTCCGTCTCCTGTCGAACCTGTCGTCGCTGTACGCGCTGTTCGAGATCGAGGGCGACCTGCTCCGCCCGGTCATGCTCCAGCCCCTCGACCTGTTCGGCAGTGATCTGCTGACCATCCAGAAGTACTCCGGAAAGACGAACGAGTACTTCACCAGGCTGCTGCTGAACGTCACCGCGATGGCGACCGACTCCCCCATGGACCTGGTCACCGGCCGCCCCCGCGTCCTCGACCCCTTGTGCGGCCGGGGCACCACGCTCAACCAGGCCATGATGTACGGGCTGGACGCCGCCGGGATCGACATCGACGCCAAGGACTTCGACGCCTACGCGGCCTTCATCAAGACCTGGCTGAAGAACAACCGGGTCAAGCACCAGGCCGAGATCACCAACATCCGGCGGGAGAAGGCCGTCCTCGGGCGCCGCCTGCACGTGACGCTGGGCGCGTCCAAGGAGCGGTACAAGAGCGGCGAGACGATGGAGATCACCGTCGTGAACGCCGACTCGCTGGGCGCCGGCAGGTTCTTCCGCCCGGCCTCCTTCGACCTGATCGTGACGGACGCCCCGTACGGGGTGCAGCACGGCAGCCGCGCCAAGGGCGCGCAGCCCGGCCGCAAGGGGAAGCCGAACCTCTCCCGCAGCCCGGTCGAGCTGCTCGCGGCGGCCGTCCCCGAGTGGACGCGCCTCCTGCGTCCGGGAGGCGCCATCGGGATCTCCTGGAACACCTTCGTCGGACGCCGCGAGCAGCTCGCCGAGATCCTCGCCTCCAGCGGCCTGGACGTCCGCGACTCCGGCGCCTACCGCGGCTTCCGCCACCGCGTCGACCAGGCCATCACCCGCGACCTCATCGTCGCCGGCAAACCCGCGTCAGGGTGAGTGCCACCTCTCCACATGCGGGAGGAGTTCGGCCAGGTCGTGGATGCGGGCGTCCGGCGGTGTGAGCCCGGGACGCTCGAAGGCGGGGGTCGTCTGGTGGATGATCTGGACGGCCCGCAGGCCGGCGGCCTTGGCCCCGTGGATGTCGTCGTAGGGGCGGTCGCCCACGAAGACGCAGGAGGCGGGGTCGGTGGCGCCGACGGCGTCCATCGCGGCGCGGAACGCCCCGGCGTGCGGCTTCGTCCAGGGGATCTCGCTGGAGTAGACGGCGCCGTCGAGCATCCCGAGCACGTCGTCGCGGGCGAAGACGCGCTCGTGCCACGCGCGGCTCCAGATGGTGTTGGACAGCACGCCGATCTTGATGCCGCGCTCGCGGAGGGCGGTGAACAGGCCGGGGACGGCGGGGTCGGTGTGGGTGTGCGGGGTCCAGGTCTCGAAGTGGGTGGCCAGGAGCTCCTCGGTCGGCTCCAGGCCGGCCATCGCGAACGCCTCGGCGAGGGTGGCGCTGCGGTGCTCCTCGGTGCCGCGGCGCCACAGCTCGTCCTCGGCGGCGACGAGCGCGGCGACGGTCTTCTCGATCGTGTCCGCGGGGAGGTGGGCGGAGCAGATGGCGTGCCACATCTCGGCCAGTTCGAGGTCGTGCCAGGGGGTCAGCGTGCCGCCCCAGTCGAAGATCACAGCTTGTACGCCCATGACCGGATCGTAACCATCCGGGCGCGTTGAACGATCACCCATGTACGCGGTGGATCGTCCCGGAGGGCGCGGCCGGGTCACCCACGTCCCGTCGAGGAGCCCTCCATGCGCAGACCCCTGCTCGCCGCCCTGCTCTCCGCCGCCCTGCTGGGGGCCGCGGTCCCGGCGGCGGCCGACCCGATCCCCGATGGTCCGGGGAGGGGCTTCGTCCCGTCCTACATCGGCGGTCCGGCCGTGCCGAGGCCCCTCGCCGGACGTCCTGTCCCGGCCAACCCGCACCAGGGACCGGCGGGGACGTCGTCCATGCACGCCGACAGCTACGCGTCCGACACCTACCCGTTCCCGGGGCCGCTCGGCCGCGATCCGCGGGTGGGGAACGAGGCCAAGGGCGGCGGCCTGCCGGGCCTGTGCTCGACGGTGACCTTCGCCCGGCGGACCGGCCTGATCGTCGCGCAGTGCACGCGGGGGCAGAACTTCGTCCTGCGGCTGATCGATCCGAGGACGCTGAAGGACCTCGCGACGTACGACCTGCCGCCGAGGCCGTCGACAGTCCAGGCGGTGTTCTCGCTGAGCCTGGACAAGGTGCTCACCGACACCTCGGGCGGGGCGTACTACTACCTGGACCCGCAGGACCGCGCCGTCCTCGCGGACTCGGCCTTCCACCTGCGCCGTTTCGCCCACGAGAAGGGTCCGGACGGGACGTGGCGCTTCACGGTCACCGACGACTGGGACCTCAGCGGGCACCTTCCCCACGACTGCGCCACCTGGACGAACCCGTGGCCGAAGGGCGAGTGCGACCCGATCACCGCGGTCGGGCCGGACTGGGACGGCCTGATCTGGTGGATCACGCGCAACGGGCGCGTCGGCACGGTGAATCCCAAGACGGGGACCGTTCGGATGACGCGGCTCCCAGGCGAGGGCATCCAGAACTCCTTCGCGGCGGCCGAGAACGGCGTCTCGATCGTCTCCGACCATGCGCTCTACCGGATGCGTGCCGGCACGGACGGAACGCCGGCAATCGTCTGGCGCGAGGCGTACGACAGAGGCAGCGGACGGAAGCCCGGCCAGATCGACCAGGGCTCCGGCACAACTCCCACCTTCTTCGGTGACGGCTATGTCGCCATCACCGACAACGCCGATGACCGCATGCACGTCATAGTCCGTCGCAGGGACGACGGCGGGCTCGTCTGCCAGATTCCCGTGTTCGGTAGCGGAGCCAGTGCCACGGACAACTCTCTCGTTGGCTACGGGAACAGCCTGTTCGTCGAGAACAACTACGGCTACCGCAACTTCTTCGAGCTCCCGCCTGGAGGATCGTCCACGGGCGGAGTGAGCCGCGTGGACGTGAAGCCGGGCGGAAACGGCTGCGAGACCGTCTGGACGAGCAAGGAACGTTCGCCGTCCACCGTCGCGAAGGTCTCCGTGCCCGCCGGACTCCTGTACCTCTACACGAAGGAACCGCGCAAGGACTTCATCGACGCCTGGTACCTGACGGCAGTGGACGTCCACACCGGGAGAACCTCCTTCAAGGTGCTCACCGGGACCGGCAAGTGGTTCGACAACAACTGGGCGCCCATCACCCTCGGCCCGGACGGGACCGCCTACGTGGGCGTCGTCGGCGGGCTCGTCGCCGTCCGCGACCGCGAGTAGGGCTCCGGACATCGGGGATACCGGTCCGATCAGCGAATCCGAGGCGACGGAGGAGTCATGAGGGAACGCCGACCGGGCGAGGGCAGGGACTTCCGCGCGGACATCGACGACATGGGCGACGACGAGCAGGAGGAGGAGATCGCCCTGACCGAGCAGTACGTGGAGGATCCGCCCGACGACCATGTCATCGAGGTGCCCGAGGAGAGCGAGGACGGCGTCGGCATCAGCGACTACGAGAAGCAGTCGGCCCGGCGCGGCGAGGAGGAGCGGTGGCCCGACCCCAACGTCCCCGCCGAGAGCGACGCGGTGAACCCCACCCGCCGGCCCTGACCTGCGCCGGTCTGTGACGCGGGTGGCGAGAGTCACTTTGCGGTTCGTTTTCGCACTTCGGGGAATGTCATAGGCGGGCCGTAGGTTGCGCAATGCGAGCGAGCTTGCGAGGTGACCGGGACATGGACGACACAGTCACGGCACCGGTCCGTTCCCAGGACGATGTCGAGTCCTCGAACCCGTTCCAGGACGGGCCCGGCGAGCAGGCGGCACGGGGTCCCTGGTGGCGGCGCAGGGCCGGGCTGATCGTCCAGTGGGCGCTCGTCTTCGGCGCCCTCGCGGCGCTGCCGCTCTACGGTGACGAGCTTCCCGACCTCGGTGCGATCTGGACGGCCGCGTCGCACGCCGACCCGGGCTGGCTCGCCGTGGTCGTCCTCGCGGTCGCGGGGTCGATGGGCGCCTTCGCCCGGCTCCAGCGCCGGCTACTGCGCATCGGCGGGCTGCGGATGACGATGCGCCGCGCCTTCGCGATCACCTATGCGAGCAACGCCCTGTCCACCACGCTGCCCGCGGGGCCCGCGGTCAGCGTCGTCTACACCTTCCGGCAGTTCCGCCGCGGCGGGGCGTCGGCGCGGCTCGCCACCGCGGTCATCCTGGCCGGCGGCGTGATCACCACGACCGCCTACTCCCTGATCGGCCTGCTCGCGCTGCTGTCCGACCCGCACGCCCGCCGGTTCGCATTGCTCGCGCTCACCGTCCTGGCGGCGCTGGCCGTGCTGCTCGTCCCCGCGCTGCGATGGAGCGGGTTCCGCGCCCTGGCGACGGCGCCGCTGCGCCGCGCCCACCGGGCCGTCCTCGCCCATCCCCGGATCGCACCGCACGCCGAGCGGCTCTCCGGCGTCCGCGACGTCCTGCGGCCGACCCGCGGCGACTGGGCCGCGCTCATCGCGCTCGCCCTGCTGAACTGGGTGTTCGACATCCTGGCGCTGCTCTCGGCCGCGCACGCGGTGGGCGTCGCCGTCGACCCCAACGGCGTCGCGCTCGCCTACTTCGCCGCCCAGGCGGCGGGCAGCATGCTCCCGCTGCTCCCCGGCGGCCTCGGCGCCATCGAGGGCAGCATGGCCGCGTCCCTGGTCGCGTTCGGCGCGACCCTGTCACCTGCCGCCGCGGCCGTCGGCCTCTACCGGCTCGTCTCCTACTGGGCGGTCGTCGCCGTCGGCTGGATCGCGTGGGCGGCCCTGCACGAGGGCCCGCGCGTCCCGGCCCGCGTCAGGGCCCACCTGGCCGGCGCCGGGCGGCTCGCCCTGAACGGCATGACGTCGGCCGCGTGCGTCACCCCGTACGCCGCCGTCCTGCTGACCCCGCCCGCCGAGGCACCGCGTTCCTGATCACGGGTGCCGGATCACGGCTCGGTCCCGGGACCGAACCGCGGCCGGGACCTTCGGCTGAGATCGCGCCCCCGGGGAATCAGCACGGGCGACGGGAGGCTTTAGTGGTCATCGACGCATCCCCGCCAGGAACGGACCTCTATGCACGGATCGCCCAACGGCTCGTCCGGCCCCTCCGCCGCCCGCGTCGACGCGGCCGCGTTCCGCTCGGTGCTGAGCAGGTTCGCGACCGGCGTGGTCGCCGTCACCGCCGTCGACCCGGCTCCGGGACGTCCCACGGGCCTTGCCGTGAACTCCTTCACGTCCGTCTCCCTCGACCCGCCCCTGGTGGCGTTCTGCGTGGCCCACACGAGCCGGACATGGCCCCGGCTGCGCGCCGCCGGCCGCCTCTGCGTCAACATCCTGGCCGAGTCGCAGGTCGACGTCACCGAACGGCTCGCGTTCGGGAACGGCGACGAGAAGTTCACGGGCATCGGCTGGTCGCACACCCCCGGCGGCGCCCCGCTGATCAGCGACGCCCTGGCGTGGATCGAGTGCTCGGTCGAGCAGGAGCACCTCGCCGGCGACCACATGATCGTCGTAGCGCGCGTTCACGACCTGGCCCAACACCACGACGGCCCACCCCTGATCTTCTACAACCGCTCCTACGGGACGTTCGCCCGTGAACGCGACTAGACGGGACTGTCTTCGGGGGCTCTGAGTCTGGCGAGGACTTGGACGGGGTCGGCGAGGACTTCGGCGAAGGCGAACTCGGCGGCGCCGACGAGGGTGGTGTCGTCGCGGAGGGCGGCGGTGCGGAGCTTGACCTTCTCGCGGGAGGCAGCGAGGGCGCCGTTGGTGAGGACGCTGCGGATGGGGGCGGCGGCGCCGAGGTAGATGTCGCGCAGCGTCCCGCCGAAGACGATCATGCCGGGGTTGAAGATGTTGACGAGGTTGGCGACGCCGAGGCCGAGCCAGGAGCCGACCCGGTGCAGCGCCTCGCGGGCGACGATGTCGCCGGCGTCCGCGGACAGAACGATCTGCCGGACGGCGTCGCGCCCCGCCTGGCCGGGCTCCTCCTCGCGGCCGGCGTGGTGCAGCAGCGCCCGCTCCCCCACCTCGGCCTCCAGGCAGCCCTTCGCGCCGCAGGCGCAGAGCCGGCCGCCGGGATTGATGATCATGTGGCCGATCTCGCCGCCGAAGCCCTGGTCGCCGCCGAGGAGCCGGCCGTGGGCGATGATGCCGCCGCCGACGCCGACGTCGCCGTGCAGGTAGATGAGGTCGTCGCAGCCGACCCCGGCGCCGCGCTCGTGCTCGGCGAGGGCGCCGAGGTTGGCGTCGTTGCACACCGAGACCGGGATGCCGAGGCCGAGGCGGCGCGACAGCGCGTCCCCGAGCCGCAGCTCGCCCACGTCGAGGTTCGGGCCGAACATGATGGTGTCGTCGGAGCGGCGGACGGTGCCGGGGAACCCGAGCGCCGCGCCGACGCAGACGGCGTCGCGTTCGGCCTTGCGGACGAGGGAGCGGGCGCCCGCGACCAGGACGCCGAGCAGGTCCGAAGGTTCGGAGTCGCGGGCCCGGGGGCCCTCGCGGCGGTCCAGGACGACGCCGCCGAGGCCGACGCGGGCGACGACGAGCCGGTCGACGCCGACCTCGAACGCCAGCACGTAGACGCGGGTGGACTCGGGCCTGACCACGAGCGACGGGCGCCCGGCCCGGCGTCCGGGGCCGCGCGGCAGCTCCTCGCGGACGAGCCCGGCGGCGGTGAGGTCGGCCGTCAGGGCCATGATCGTGCTGCGGTTCAGACCGAGGGACTCGGCGAGCGTCGCCCGGGACGCGGGGCCGCGCAGGTGCACGAAGCGCAGCAGGGTTCCGAGGTTGTGGCGCCGGATGTCCTCTTGTGACGGGCCCGCCTTCATCATCGGCGCAGCCCCACCGGTCCGCCGCCTCCCGAAGTGATCAGCTCGACGACCTGGCGGTGGGTGACGTCGGCGGTCCTGACCTGGGCGACCATCCGGCCGAGGTAGAGGGCGGCGATCCGGTCGGAGATCGCGAAGACGTCGTTCATGTTGTGCGAGATCAGCACGACGGCGAGGCCCTTGTCGGCGAGGCGCCGCACGACTTCGAGGACCTGCTGGCTCTGCGCGATGCCGAGCGCGGCCGACGGCTCGTCCAGCACCACGACCTTGCTGTCCATCAGGACGGCGCGGGCGATGGCGACGATCTGCCGCTGCCCCCCGGACAACGTGGAGATCCGGCGCCGGACCGAGCCCAGCGTGCGGACGGCGAGGCCGGACAGCGCGGCGCGGGCCATCTCCTCCATCGTGTCCTCGTCCAGGGTCAGGCCGCTGCGCTGCTCCCGTCCGAGGAACATGTTCTGCACGATGTCGAGGTTCTCGCAGAGCGCGAGGTCCTGGTGGACGATCTCGATGCCGAGGCGGCTGGCGTCCCGCGGGGCGCCGACCCGGACCTGCCTGCCCTCGAAGCGGTACTCGCCCCGGTCGAGCGGGTGGATGCCGCCGATGCAGTTGACCAGCGTGGTCTTTCCCGCGCCGTTGTCGCCGATGAGCGCCGTGATCTCGCCGGGGTACGCGGAGAACGAGACGTCCTGCAGGACCTGGACGGAACCGAAGCTCTTGTCGATGCCGCGCAGGTCGAGCGCCGGTGTCTTCGACATGCCGACTGGCTCCCACCGTCCCACACCGCCGCCACCCGCCAGGCGGTCGAGGTCAGTGAGCGTACCAGCCGGGTTCCCCGCGCGGGAACGGCCGGGCGCGGCGCCGGGAGCGGGCGCCCACGCCGGGGAGCCGGTGGTGCGCGCCACCGGCTCCCAGGCGTCCCCGGCCGGGTTCACGGGATCACCGGGTTCCCGCCGTCACCGGCCGGCCACCGACCGGCGGCGCCTGGCCAGCGCGTCCATCGTGGCGGCCAGCAGCAGCACGACGCCGGTGATGAGGAAGCTCAGGTAGGCCCTGGTGCCGAGCAGGCCGAGCCCGTTCTCGATGATGGCGATGACGAGCCCGCCGAGCACCGCGTCCCGCGCCTTGCCGCGCCCGCCGAACAGGCTGGTCCCTCCGATGACGGCGGCGCCGACCGCGTACAGCAGCGTGTTGCCGCCGCCCGCGTCGGTGGCGACCGAGTTCAGCCGGGACGCGGCCACGATGCCGCTGACCGCCGCCAGCCCGGAGCCGATCATGAAGACGGAGATCCGGATGCGGGCGACGTTGATGCCGGCCCGGCGCGCGGCCTCGGCGTTGCCGCCGACGGCGTAGATGTGCCGCCCGTAGCCGGTGCGGCCGAGCACGAAGGTGCAGACGATCAGCAGCACGCCGACCAGCAGCACGCCCCACGGGATGCCGCCGAGCGTGATCAGCGGGCTGGGCGCCCGGTCCAGGCTCAGCACGTAGGTGCTGATCAGCAGCGCCGCGGCCACCACGGCCGACTGCGCGAGCACGAACTCCAGCGGCTTGGAGTGCAGGTCGCGGACGCGCTGGCGACGCCAGCGCACGATCTGGGTGGCGGCGTAGCCGACCGCGCAGGCCGAGGCGAACGTCCAGCCGAGCCAGATCGGCATGTTCTTGTTGGCGAGCGCCACGATGACGTCGTCGCGGACGGGGACGGTGCCGCCCTCGCCGATCAGCCTGAGCGTGATGCCCTGCAGCCCGAGGAAGAACGCCAGCGTCACGACGAACGACGGGATGCGCAGGACCGAGACGAGCCAGCCGATCACGGTGCCGATGATGATCCCGCTCGCCACCGCGCTGATGATCGCGACGTACCAGGGCTGGCCGGCGTCCACGACGAGCTTGGCCATCACGGCCGCGCTGAGGCCGCTCGCCACGCCGGCCGACAGGTCGATCTCGCCGACCAGCAGCACGAACACCAGGCCCATCGCGAGGATGGTGATCGGGAGCGCCTGGGTGGACAGGTTGGCGATGTTGGCCTTGCTGAGGAAGGTGTCGGGCTTCAGCGCGGTGAACAGCACGACGAGGGAGATCAGCCCGAGGATGGCGGGCAGCGCGCCGAGCTCACCGGACTTGATCTTGTTCCAGTAGTCCAGCGCGGCGGAGCGCATGTCGTGCTCGCGGCGGTCGGCCGCGAAGTCCGAATCCGCCAGCTTGTCCATGGCGACTTTCTTCTGCCTGGGGAGGTCGGTGGACACGTGGTCCCCCTTCAGATGCTCTCGGCGGCGGTCGTCGGCGCGAGACCGAGATCGCCGGAACGGCCGGCGGTGATGAGCTCCACGACCTGGCCGTGGGTGACCTCGGAGCGGGCGACGTCCGCTGCGACACGGCCGAGGTAGAGCGCGGTGATGCGGTCGGCGACCTCGAACACGTCGTTCATGTTGTGCGAGATCAGCACGACGGCGTGCCCGCTGTCGGCGAGCCGCCGGACGAGGTTGAGCACCTGCCGCGTCTGGGCGACGCCGAGCGCGGCGGTGGGCTCGTCCAGGATCACGACCTTGGACTCCCACAGCGCCGCCTTGGCGATGGCGACGGTCTGGCGCTGCCCGCCGGACAGGCTCGACACCTGCTGGCGGACGGACTTGACGGTGCGGACCGACAGGCGCGAGAGGACCTCCCGCGCGGCCTCCTCCATCGACGCCTCGTCCAGCACGAGCCCCCGGCGGCGCTCGCGGCCGAGGAACATGTTCTGCACGATGTCCAGGTTGTCGGCGAGGGCGAGGTCCTGGTAGACGACCTCGATGCCGAGATCGGCCGCGGTGCGCGGCCCGTCGATGGTCACCGGCCGCCCGTCGAACTCGACGTGCCCCGAGTCGATCGGGTGGATGCCCGCGATGCACTTGATCAGGGTCGTCTTGCCCGCTCCGTTGTCGCCGACGAGGGCCATGACCTCGCCCAGCCGCAGCGTGAAGTCCACGTCGTGCAGGACGTGGACGGCACCGAAGCTCTTGTTGAGCCCGGTCAGGCGGAGGACGGGGTCTCCGTTTTCAGCCACGTGTTTCCTTCCGAGTCTTGTCGCCCGTGGCGGGCCCCCGGCGTCCCGGGTTTTCCGGGTACCCGGGACGCCCTCAGCGGTGTGGGACCCGCCACGAGGTAAGGGCAGGGAGCGTTATTGGACCGCGATGCCCGCGGCCTTGCACTTGGCCGCGTACGCCCCCTTGCAGAGGTCGGCCGCCTTGACGGCGCCGTCGTCGATGACCTGCTTGACGTTCTCCTTGGTGATGCCGATCGGGGTGAGCAGCACCGACGGGACGTCACGCTTGCCGACCGGGTCGTGCTCGGTGGCGGTGGTCTCGCCCTTCTCGCCCTTGATCAGCGAGACGGCCAGCTTGACGGCCGCGTCGGCCTCCTGCTTGGTCGGCTTGTGGACCGACGTGCACTGCGTGCCGTCGAGGATGTTCTGCAGGCCCTGCAGGGTGGCGTCCTGGCCGGTGACCGGGACCTTGCCGGCCCGCTGGTTCTTCTTCAGGATCGAGATCACCGCGTTGCCGAGGTTGTCGTTCGCGGCGAGCACGCCGTCGATCTTGCCCTTCTGCTCGGTCCACATCTGCTCGAAGAGCGTGGCGGCCTTCTCGGCCTTCCAGTCCGGGACGGGCTGCTCGGCGACCTTCTTGTACGTGCTGACCTTGTCGAGGACGTTGTGCGAGCCCTTGGCGAACAGGGTCGCGTTGTTGTCGGTGGGCGAACCGTTGAGGTAGACGATGTTGGCGTCCTTCTCGCCCAGGCACTTCTTCAGGCCCTCGGCCATCGTCTCGCCGACCTTCACGTTGTCGAACGACACGTAGTAGTCGGCGACGCCGCCGAGCGTGAGCCGGTCGTAGTCGATGGTCTTGACACCCTGGGCCTGGGCCTTGCGCTGCACGGCCGCGGCGGAGTTCGAGTCGAGCCCGGTGATGAGCAGGACGGTGACGCCGCTGGTGAGCATCTGGTCGGCGATGGTCTGGAACCGCTGGGCGGAGCCCTCGGCGTTCTGGATGTCGCTCTCGACCCCGGCGGCCTTGAAGGCCTGCTGGAGGTAGGGGCGGTCGAAGTTCTCCCAGCGGGCGGAGGAGGCGGTGTCGGGCAGGATCACGCCGACCTTTCCCTTGGCCGCTCCGGAGTCGCCGCCGGAGTCGTCGCCGTCGTCGCCGCACGCGGTGAGGCTGAGCGCCGCGGCCGTCGTGAGGGCCATCAGGCTGAGGATCCCCTTGCGCATAGCCCGGGTCCTTTCTGGGCGTGGCCGCGTGCCGCGGCCGGGGGTGGCCGGTGCCGGTGGGCGAGATCACATTCCCACCGACGTGAATGTTGTGCCCCGCAACTTATGTCGCGTTCGCCTGTCGCGCCAGACCTCGCGCCCGCTTGATTTGTTGTCGGCGGTAACAATCAAGTAACGCGAGATCAACACGGGTGAAACGGGAGATGGCGGGCGGCGGCGGGACGGGTGGCGGCAGGCGCCCGCCGGACCCGCCTCCAGCGGGCCCGGTCAGCGAAATGTTTCGCGGCTCAACATTCAGCGAGCGGCGAGGACGAACGCGACCCGGTCGGCCGCGCCGGCCACGTCGTCGGCCGCCCCGATGCGCTCCGCCCACGACCACCAGTACCACCAGCCGTCGGCACCCTGTTCCGCCAGGATGTTCTCGGTGAGGGCGGCCGCGTCCGGGGTCATCACGTGCAGGCTGGGCGACTGGCCGCGGGGCAGGGTGAGGCGCACCCGGAGACCGCGCTTGACCAGCTCGTCCCCGAGCTCTTCCAGATATTCGATCCGCGTCTTCGACGGCGCGGCCGTTCCCGTATCGTCAGGCGTCATCCTTGTTCCTCACGGATTCCGCGCGGCCCGACGTGCCTTCAGCGTCCCGCTTCGCCCGCCCGTGTGCAAGCACCTCGGCTGGTCAACCGGGTGATGGCGGGGCGAGCGGACACGCGCGCACCCCGCGTTTCGGAGGTCGGCGGAACCTTATCCGGGATATCTTGCGCCTAACACATCAACCGGAACTTGGGGGCGGACGATGACGGTGGGCGCGGGTGCGGAGCCAGGGGCCGGCCCGTCCGCGACTCCGGCGGGCGGCACCGCACGCGGATCGCGGACATGGCACCGGTTCCACTACGCGATCGGAGTCTTCCTCATCGCCTACGGCGCCGCGGGCCTGCTCAGCGCGGCGGTGCTGTGGGGCGACCGGGTCGAGGAGATCGAGGGCTACTTCGGCTCCGGTCCGGCGACGGCCGTCCTGGTCCTGGTCAAGGTGGCCGAGATGCTCCTCGTCCTCTCCGCCGCGGCCGGGCTCGTCCTGCGCCGGGACATGCTGCTCGTCCCGCCGATGGCCGGCTGGATGGCCGGGTTCGCCATGTTCGCCGTCCTGGACGTCTTCACGGGCAGGTGGGGCGGTCTTCTCCAGCACCTGGTCTATCTGGCGGGGTTCGTCGTCCTGCTGTTCGTCTCCTACGGGCTGAGCGCGAAGGCCCAGCTCGCGGCCGCCAGGAAGGGCGCCGCGCCGGCCGCGCCCGACACGCCGGGACGCGGGCCGGGCGGCCTCACCCGGACCCAGGAGTTCGCCCTCCAGGCGATCAACCGGGCCGCCTCGCGGGCCGCGTCGCTGACCGGGCCGCGGCAGCGCCCCGAGCCGCGCGACTGATCTTGGCAGAGTTGCCGTTGGTGCCGTTGGCGCGCGGTGCCACGTTGTGGCTCATGAGAGCCCGAAAACTGACGTTGCCCCTGGTGCTGGCGGCGTCCCTGGCGGTCCCGGCGTCGCTCGGCGCGCCCGCCGCCGCGCAGCCCGCCGCGCCGGCGGCCGGCTGCGACCCCACGCGGACCGCACCGGTCTACCGCGGCAAGGTCCCCTCTCCCCAGCAGGTCCTCGGCTTCGACCTCGGGGAGCGTCCCGTCACCGCCGCCGAGTCCGACAGGTACCTGGAGACGGTCGCCGCCAAGAGCGAGCGGGTCGTGTCCGGAACCCTGGCGACCACCGCGCAGGGACGCCCGCTGAAGTACGCGATCGCGGGACGCCCCGAACTGATCTCCAAGGCCGGGCTGGCCAAGGTGCGGCTGGAGGCCGGCCTGCTGCGCGACCCCCGCACGCCCGCCGCGCTCGCCAGGCGGATCACCGAGCGCGGGGTCCCGATCCTGTGGGTCAGCGGGAACGTCCACGGCGACGAGCCGAGCGGCACGGACGCGGCGCTGCGGGTCCTGCGCGACCTCGGTGACCGCGGCGACTGCGCCGCCACCGGGATCCTCGCGAACGCGCTCGTCATCGTCCTGCCGACGCAGAACCCGGACGGGCGCGAGCTGAACACGCGGCAGAACGCCTACGGCTTCGACATGAACCGCGACTGGTTCGCGCGCACCCAGCCCGAGACCGACGGCAAGCTGGCGATGCTCAACCAGTACCCGCCGGTCCTCTACATCGACGCGCACGAGATGGGCGGGACGTCGTACTTCTTCCCGCCGAACGCCGACCCGATCTACCACGAGACGCCCGAGCAGGCCGTCGGCTGGATCAACGACACCTACGGCGCGGCGATGGCGGCCGAGTTCACGCGGCAGGGCATCGACTTCTTCAACCGCGACGTCTACGACCTCTTCTACCAGGGCTACGGGGACTCGGTCCCGACCAGCGCCTTCCACGCCGCGGGGATGACCTTCGAGAAGGGCGACCAAAGCCCGTATCCGGAGCGGGTCGAGGAGCAGTACCTCACCCAGTGGGTGTCGCTGTCCGCCGCGGCCCGCGACCGGCGCCGCATCCTCACCGAGTGGCGCCGGATGACGGTCGACGCCCACGCGCAGGGCAAGGCGGGGACGCTGGAGCCCAACCACGTCTACAACCCGCCCAACCAGGTCGACCGGCCGGTGCCGGACCGGAAGGTGCGGGCCTACTTCCTCCGGGACGACGACCCGGCCAAGCGCGCCGCGGTCCGCCACATCGTGCGCAGGCTCCAGCGCATGGGCGTGCGCGTCGAGAGGCTCGTCCGGCCGCTCACCGTCCCCGACTTCAAGGCGTACGGGCAGCCGGAGGCCAGGACGACGCTGCCCGCGGGCACGTACGTGATCTCCATGGCGCAGGGTCGGAAGCACTGGATCCAGGCCATGCTGAACGAGGATTCCTACACGCCGTTCCCGTACTTCTACGACGTGACGGCGTGGAGCCTGCCGCTGCTCGCGAACGTGTCCGGCGGGTCGTCCGGCGCCGTCCTGCGCCCGAAGGCGGTACCGGTGCCGACCCCGGCGGCGCCGCGGCCCGGACACGAGGGAAAGGCGCCCAAGCTCGCGATCCTGCAGCTGTCGGAGACGTCGTCCTCGGCGCGGCAGTCCACGGGCTGGCTCCGGCACCGCCTCGACCGGGACTGGAAGCTCCCGTTCACGCTGCTCACCCCGGCGGACGTCGCCGCGGGCAAGCTCACGGGCTTCGGCGTGGTCCTCGCGCCGAACGGCCCGGCCGCGTCCGCCCACACGGCGCTCGGTGACGCGGGCCGCGGTGCGCTCCAGCGGTGGGCTCGGGACGGCGGCCGCTACGTCGGCTGGCAGGGCGGCGCCCAGCTCGCGGCACGGCTCGGGCTGACGACGGCGACGCTGGCCGAGCCGACGTCCGACATCCCCGGCACGCTGCTGCGCGTGAAGGTGGACGGCGCGAGCCCGCTGGCGAAGGGCGTCGGCGCCACGGCCTGGAACTTCACCTCCTACGACCTGGTCATGAAGGCGTCCAGCGGCGTCGCCGTGGCGTATCCGGAGGCGGGCTCGCCCGACTGGTTCGTCTCCGGGTACGAGCGCGGCGCGTCCGAGCTGGGCGGCACCGCCGCGGTCGTGGACCAGCCCGTCGGCGAAGGACGGTCCGTGCTGTTCGCGGCCGAGCCCAACTTCCGGGCACTGACCGACGGGACGGCCGAGCTGCTCTACAACGCGATCCTGGGGCCCGACCCGGCGAAGGCGGCGGCGCCGCAGGCGAGCGCGACGGCCAAGGCGGCGCAGGAGGCGGCCGGGCTGCCGTCGTACGAGTCGCCGATCCGGGTGTCGGTGAAGGCGGCGGACGCGGCCGGAGCCGTGTCCGTGCTGCGGTCGGTCGGCGCGAAGTGGGCGGAGCGCCGCGCCGGCGGCGTCGTCCACTACGTGATCGACAACCCGCGGGGGCTGCCGGTGGACCACCACCCGTTCGCCGGCCGCCTGCCGTCCCTCATCCGCGCCGCCGGCATCACGCCGGTCGCGCTCACCCTCCCCTGATCCGCGGGCGCGGCGCGCCGGGCCCGTCCCGGCGCGCCGCGCCTACCGGCGGACGAGCCAGGCGGTCGCGGTCATCGTGCCCGGCGCGACCTCGGTGAACCCGCCGTCGCGGACCGCGACCCCCGCCTCCTTCACGCAGCGGCTCCACGGCACGTCCCGGACCAGGTGGACGGGCGCGCCGGCCTCGACCCACGCCGCCACGTGCCTGCGGCGGCCGCGGCGGAGGAGGAGCTGGGCGGCGTGCCCGCACTGGGCGGCGGCCTTCCCGGTCGTGATCGTCACGTCCGGGTTCAGGGCGATCGCGGCGTACGGGGGCTCGGGCGGCGGGCCCGGCTCCGCCTCGTCGGGCAGATCCAGGCCCGCCACCTGGAGCTTGGCCAGCTGCGGCGGGAGGTCCGACACCGGGCCGGGCGGGAACGCCCGCACCTGCGCGCCCGCGTGCTCGACGGTGACGCCGGGCAGCGCCCCGGCCTCCGGCCAGCGGACGCCGCGGGCGCGCCGGGTCACCTTCCTGATCCGGCGCGCCTCCCACTCCCGGACGGCCTCGTGCCACTCCCCCTCCGGGTCGGCGGCCCGCGGATCGGTGAGCAGCCTCACGACCGCGGTCGCCGCCGCCTCGCAGACCGCGCCGTGATTGGGCGGATCGGCCTTCTCCGCGCGTACCACCAGTTGCATGGCCCATGGCGGATCATCGAGGGGGTCGTAGTCAGGTCGCACGCGTGGAGTATTCCAAATCCGATCCGGCTTTCCCGACACGGATGTGGGTACTGCAACTCTTGCCGTCCCCCGTACGTCGGTTCAGGTGGGAGGTCGCCCGTGACCCATGGCGCGTGGAACGATTCCATACCCGGGATCGGCACGTTCTTCGTCGGCATCGACGTCGCCCCCGGCCGTTACCGCTGCGAGGACGGCAAGGGCGGCTGGTGGGTGCGCTTCACCGGTCCGGGCGGCGGCGACCCCGTCGGCTCGTGGCCGCTGCCCGCCGGGCCGACCGAGATCGAGATCGCGCCGACCGACTTCGCGTTCGAGACGCACGTGTCCACGTCCTGGCGCCGCATCGCGCCGCCGCGCTCCCCCGGGGACGGCGCCCCCGCCGAGCCGCGGCCCGTCGCCGATCCCGCGCTGCGGGCCGAGCTGGACACCATCGTCGCGCGCCGCAAGCCGCTGCTGTGGCTGGCGCCGCTGTCGGTCCTCGCGCTCGGGCTGATCGGCTCCCCGCTGCTCGGCTCGCTGTGGCTGATCGGCCTCGGCATGCTCGCGGTGCTGGTCGCGCTCGGCACCCCGTCGGTCTCGCTGGACCTGCGCCGCGCCCGGGAGCTGGAGCGGCGCCGCGACCGCTACCTCACCCCGGAGGACTTCGACGACGAGGGCCGCGCGCTGCTGGCGCGCGTCCAGACCGCGATCGACGCCGTCCGCGACTCGCAGGTCAACCGCGAGGGGCTGCTGGACGCCGTCGACAACGCCGTCACGCTGCCGCGCCAGGAGTGGGAGATCGCGCAGGTCCTGGCGAAGCAGTCGAAGCTGCGCGCGGAGCAGGAGGAGATGGCCGCGGCCGACACGATCCCCGAGGTGGAGGCGGCGCTGCGCCCGCTGCGCGACAAGCTCGACGTCTCGGTGGAGGCGGTGACGCGCCGCGTCGAGGCGCTCGAACGCTACGCCGAGCGGGCCCGCGCGGCCGACGAGGTGCTGCGCGCCCAGCGGCATCTGGAGGCGATCGCCGAGAAGGCGCACGAGTACGACGAGCTGCTCGCCGACACCGTCCGCGACGACCTGGCGCTGCCCGCGATCGAGCGCCTCACCGAGCAGGGCGACGAGCTCGTCCGCACCCTGCGGGAACGCCTCGCGAAGGCCGCCGAGGCCGGCGGGGAGCTGCCGCCCCCGTCCTAGGGCGGGGCCGCGCCGTCAGAAGAGCGCGTCCAGGTGGTGCCGCAGGATCTCCGTGGCCGATTCCGGACTCCGCCGCCCCACCAGCACGCTCGTGCCCAGGCCGTGCGCGAGCGCCAGCATCCTCGCCGCCTCCATCGCCGGGTCTCCGGGCACGCCCGCGTCCGCGAGGACCCCGGTGAGCCGCCGCTCCAGCCGGTCGGGGCCGTCCACGAACGGCTGCGCGGCCAGCGACGGCTCGGTCAGCGCCAGCACGGCGTAGGACGTCCACACCTGGTGGAAGGCGCGGCTCTCCGGGTCGGTCGGCAGCGCCTCGGCGAGCAGCGCCTCGACGACCTCGCGGGGCGAGGGGTCCTCCAGGCCCTCCAGGCGGGCCGCCCACCGCTCGTGGCTCTGCCGTTCGAGCCGCTCCAGCGCCGCGTTCATCAGCTGCGCCTTGCTCTCGAAGTAGTACTGGACGAGCCGCAGCGAGACACCGGCCTCGGCGGCGACCGAGCGCATGGTCACGGCGTGCAGCCCGTCCCGCCCGGCGACACGGACCAGCCCGTCGATGATCTGCGCGCGCCGCGCGCCGTGGTCGGCCGTCCTCGGCACGCACCCTCCTCCCGTTATGTGATACGAACGTATCATTATGGTACGGCTGTATCACCAAGGAGGCCGGATGACGTCGCGGCAGCGGCTCGTGCTCGCCCTGGCCTGCGCGGCGCAGTTCATGGTCGTGCTGGACGTGTCGGTCGTGAACGTCGCGCTGCCCTCGATCCAGGCGCGCCTGGACGTCGCGCCCGCCGGCCTGCCGTGGATCGTGAACGCCTACGCGCTGCCCTTCGCGGGCCTCCTGCTGCTCGGCGGCCGCCTCGCCGACCTCTGGGGGCTCCGCCGGACCCTGGCCATCGGCCTGGCGCTGTTCACCCTCGCGAGCCTCGCCTGCGGCCTGGCGGGCTCACCGGCCGCGCTCATCGCCGCCCGCGCATGCCAGGGCGCGGGCGCGGCCGTCCTCGCGCCGGCGACGCTGACCGTCCTCACCACCGCGTTCGACGAGGACGTCCGCCCGCGCGCCCTGGCCGCCTGGACGGCGGTGGGCCTCGCGGGCGGGACGGCGGGCAACCTCGCCGGCGGCCTCCTCACCGACGCGCTGTCCTGGCGCTGGATCTTCCTGGTCAACGTCCCGGTCGGCATCCTGGCCCTGCTGCCCGCCCGGCTGCTCCCGGGCCGGACCGGCGGGCGGCGGCGCCTGGACGTCCCCGGAGCCGCCCTCGCCACGGGCGGCGTCACGGCGCTCACCTACGGCATCACCCGCGACTGGAACGCTCTCGCACTGCTCGCCGGGGCCGCCGCGCTCGCCGCGTTCGCCGTCCTGCAGACCCGGTCGGCGGCGCCGCTGATCCCGCCGCGGCTCTTCCGCGTCCGCGCGGTCGCGGCCGGGAACGCGACCATGCTGCTCGCCGGGGCCTGCCTCAACCCGATGTGGTTCTTCCTGGCGCTGTCCATGCAGAACGTCCTGCACCTCAACGCGTTCCAGACGGGGCTCGGCTTCCTCCCGCACACCCTCCTGACGATCGCGGTCGCCCTCCACGTCACGCCCAGGCTGATGAGGCGCGCGAGCGACCGCACGCTGATCACCGCCGGCGCCCTGATCGCGGCGGCCGGCTTCCTCTGGCAGAGCCGCCTCTCCCCCGGCGGCGCCTACCTGCCGGACGTCCTCGGCCCGGCGGTCCTCGTCTCCGCCGGCGGCGGCCTCCTCAACACCCCGCTGACCAACACCGTCACCTCGGGCGCTCCCGCCCGGGACGCCGGCGCCGCGTCCGGCCTGATGAACACCACCAAGCAGGCGGGCGCCGCCCTGGGCCTCGCCGCCCTGGCCGTCCTCACCGCCCACGAGGAGACCTACGACCGCGCCTTCCTGATCATGGCGGCCCTCCTTCTCGCCGCCGCCGCGACCGCCCGCGTCCTCCCCGGCCCGGCGCGGCCTTGTCACGATCGTGATCGTTCCGCGCCCGCGGAGCGCTCGGGGAAGCGCGAAGATCGCGGCACATGACTCAAGAGGGCATGAACGGCGTTCCTCCCCGCTGCGCCGCATGCCGTGTCCAGGAGGTGTGGATGCGTCCACGTCGAACCTTTCCGGCCCTGCTCACCGCGCTCGCGGTGGCGGCACCGGCGTCCATCGCGGGGAGCATGGGAGCGGCCCGGGCCGCGGACGTGCCGCCGGCGCCCACCGTCATCTCGACCGACTACCCGTCCGACGGCGCGTGGCACGGCGGCGTCGGGATCTACGGCGACTTCACGTTCGATGACCCGAGCGACCAGGCGGCACGGTACACCGTGGCCATCAGCGGGCAGCCCGGCCTGGACCTGCCCACGCAGGACGGGGCGCCGGTCACCGTGCCGATCGCCCCCCAGCGCAGCGGTCCCGTCATCCTCACGGTCCAGTCCTTCGGCCCCGCCGGGGAGAACAGCCCGACGACCTCCTACGAGTTCCGGGTCAGCGCGGGCAGCGCCCCGAAGGCGCACTGGAAACTCGACGAACCGGCCGGAGCTCAGGAGCTCGTGGCGGAGACCCGTGACGGCGAAGCGCCGGTCACCGCGCAGGTGACCGGGCAGGTCGCCCCCGGCGCCGAGGGGCAGGTCGGGACGGCGGTGCGGCTGGACGGCGGCCATGCCGACACCGCCTCGCTCGTGGACACGACCGAGAGCTTCACCCTGTCCGCCTGGGTCCGGCCGGCGGCGGGCGGCGACGCCGTCGTCGTCGCGGCGACCGGAAGGCGCAGGAACGCCTTCTCGCTCCAGTCGCGGGACGGGCACTGGGCGTTCGTCCAGACCGGTTCGGACTCCGCGGGCGCCCCGGTCACGCGGGCCGTCGCGGAGCAGCCCGTCCATCCCGGCACGTGGACGCACCTGGCCGGCTCGTACGACGCCACGCAGAAGAGGCTGCGGCTGTACGTGAACGGCGCGCTCGCCTCCGATGCGGCGGCCGGCGCCACCGCGTGGAACGCGCGGGGGCCGCTCCGGCTCGGCGCGGGCGTCCGGCCCCGCAGGCACCCCTTCCACGGCGATCTCGACGAGGTCAGGGTGCACGACCGGATCATCGTCCCGAGCGAGGCGGCGGAGCTCGTGCGGGTGCCGAAGCAGACCCGCGGGCGCTGGAAGTTCGACGTCGACGGCGCCGACGACTCCTCGTCCGTCAATGCCATGGCGCTGCGCGGCGGGGCGGTCATCGACCCGTCCGCCGGGGCCGCCTGGGTGTCCCCGGCCGGGCTGCTCCTGGACGGCACCGGCGGCTTCGCCGAGACCGCCGGCCCCGCCGTCCGCACGGACGGGAGCTTCACCCTCACCGCCTGGGTGGACACGGGGCGGCTCCCGGCGCGGGCCGCGACCCTGCTCTCGCTGCCGGGCGAGAACGTGAACCGGATGGCGCTGCGGTTCCAGCCGGGGGCCGACCCCGGCACGTACCGCTGGCAACTGGTGATGGCCGACTCCGACAGCCCGGACGCGAAGGTCACCATCGCCGAGCACACGACGGTCAGCGGGTCGTGGGACCAGCTCGCGGTCGTCTATGACGCCCCGACCCGGACGATGGCCCTGTACGTGAACGGCAATCCCGACGGGGACCGGTCGGTGAAACCGGACGTCGGCGCGTTCGCCGCCGGGGGCGCCCTCCAGGTCGGGCGGTCCGCCATCGGAGATCCCGAGTACTGGCCGGGAGCCGTCGACGACGTCTGGGCCGTGCGGGGAGCGCTGAGCCCGGAGCAGATCGTTTCCCTGCGGCCGGACCAGGACACCATCGGCGAGTTCGACTGACACCGAGCGTGCGGTGGTGCCCGCCCCGGGCGCCACCGCACGGATCGCCCTAGGCGACGAGGGTGCGGACCTGGGAGCGGGAGGTGAAGAGTTCGGCGCGCATGCCGGTGGCGCGGGCGGCGCGGACGTTGCGCTCGCTGTCGTCGAAGAAGAGCACGTCGGCGGGCGTGACGCCGAGGCGCTCGGCGCAGATCTCGTAGGCGCGCGGGTCGGGCTTGGCGACGCCGATGTCACAGGAGTAGACGCGCGCGTCGAAGCGGGCGAGCCAGCCGCCGTGCCGGGCCTCGAAGCGGGGCACCAGGTCGCCGATGATGTTGGACAGCAGCCCGAGCGTGCGGCCCTCGTCGGCCAGCTCGCCGACGAGCGCGACCATGTCGTCGTCGACCTCGGTCCAGCTGTCGAGGTCGGCCTCGTTCAGCGCCGCGACGTCGGGGAACGTGACGCCGAGCAGCCCGGCGACGTCCGCCCAGTAGGAGGCGCTCTCCTGGCCGGCGTCGTAGGCGGGGCGGCAGGCCCAGTAGGCGTCCCAGAACGCGGGGCCGGGCGCCCCGGCGAGCTCCTCGATCCGCCGCACCGCCTCGGGGGTCTGGGTGCGGGCGATCACTCCGTACAGGTCGAACACGATCACGTCGGACATGGGGCCGAGCCTATGCGGCGGGGGCGAGCGGGGTGGACGGCACCTGTAGCAAGCGCTTGCTGTCCCCCGTACGCTGGTGCGGCCGCGACACGAGCAAGCGGTAGGGCGAGACGGCATAATGAGAGGGTGACGACCACGAGCGCCAAGTCCGGACGATCGAGAACCCGCGCCTCCGGCGAGAGCGGCCAGCGCCGCCGCGGCCGGGGATCGGCGGCGCTGGCCTCGGAGCGCCGCGAGCACCTGGTGAGGCTCGCGGCCGAACTGTTCGCGGAGAAGGGCTTCCAGGCCACGACGGTCCGCAACATCGCCGAGGAGGCGGGCATCCTCTCCGGCAGCCTGTACCACCACTTCGACTCCAAGGAGTCGATCGTCGACGAGATCCTCTCCGGGTTCTTCACCGACATCATGGCGGGCTACCAGGCGGTGATCGACGAGAACCGCAACCCGCGGGACACGATCGCGGGGCTCGTCCGGGTCGCGTTCGGCACCCTGGAGCCGCACCGGGCCGCCATCACGGTCATGCAGAACGACTGGAACTACCTCCGCGGGATGGACCGGTTCGCCTACCTGATCAAGTCCGAGGACGAGGTCGAGAAGATGTGGGTGAACACGCTCCAGGCGGGCCAGGCGGAGGGGCTGTTCCGCCCCGACCTCGACCCGAAGCTCACCTACCGGATGATCCGCGACACCGTGTGGGTGGCGGTCCGCTGGTTCCGTCCCGGCGGCCGGCTGAACGCCCAGGGGCTCGCCGAGCACTACCTCAAGGTCATGTTCGACGGGATCAACCTGCACTAGCCGCGGCGCGCCCGCGTCCCGCCCCGCCGGACGCGCCGGTCGTCACCCGAGCGCGCCGTGGACCGCCGGACCGGCGTCCGGCGGCGGCTCCGCCTTCATCCCAGGTCATGCCTCCGGTGGCCCCATTCGGGCCGACCAGATACATACATTCGGCCACATCGGCGCGGTATCCCACCGTTCGGCGCCCCCAGCCTCCATAGTGTGCTTAGTCACTGTTTGCCGAGTAGGGGTGACGCTTTGGTCCCGGAGGACGCTGTTGCCGGAGAGATCTACGGGGGGAGGTCGGCATGACGACCCATCAGGGTGCCGCCGGCCAGGGCGAACCCACGCCCCCGGCCCTGCGCGCCGCCACCGTGCGCGCTCTTCAGGAGCAGTTCCCGGGTGTACGCGTCTGGTACGGCGAGGCGACGGGGTCGTGGTGGGCCATGGTGCCGCTGCGCGACGGGCCTCGACTCCTGGAGGCTCCGGCTCCCCAGCAGCTCCGCGACGACATCATGAACCTGCGGTCCCTCGGATGACGGCGGACGGGGCGGTGTGCCGCCCGCCGGAAACGGGGCGCGATCCGTCCCCGGCGGACGTCTCTGAGGAAATTAACCCGAAAACTCTTCAGACACAAGCGCTTGCTCGGTTCCACGCCCTCCCGTGCCCGCGCCGCTACGCCTCGTACTGGATGGACGCGCGCTCGACCGCGATCGGCGTGATGTACTCGTCCACCACCGCGCGGTGGACCGGGTCGTCGCGGTAGGCCAGGTAGGCGTCCCGGTCGGCGAAGTCCGCGACCACGACGAAGTCGTACGCGCCGGGGTTCACGCCCGCGTTCACCCCCACGCTGTACTCCCTGATCTCCGGAATCGCTCCGGGGAGCTCGCGCAGCCTGGCCGCGACCTCGTCCTGCTGGCCGGTCGTCGTCCCCTCGGCCCACCTGAACATCGCCACATGCCTGAAACCACTCATGATCGGCACGTTACCGGTGACTCCCCCGGTTCAAACGCCGCCGAGTTCGGCCGCCGTGATCGCGCCGAGTTCCCAGCACGCCTCCAGATCGTCCTTCCCGGGCTCGCCGAGCACCACCACGGGCGGCTGGACGGCCTTCCACTTCAGGCCCGTGGTGATGGAGTCCAGCGCCCGGAGCGCACCCGCGGCATCGCTGTTGCCGTGCAGGAACGCCCCGAACGGGCGGCGGACCGTCTCCTCCAGGCACGGGTAGTAGATCTGGTCGAAGAAGTGCTTCAACGCCCCGGACAGGTACCCGAGATTGACGGGCGAGCCGAGCAGGTAGCCGTCCGATTCGAGCACGTCCACGGCGGTCGCGGCCAGCGCCGCGCGGCTCACCACCTCCACGCCCTCGACCTCGTCGGTGGACGCGCCGGCGCGCACCGCCTCGACCATGGCCTGGACGGACGGCGACGGCGTGTGGTGCACGAGCAGCAGCCTCTTCATCGCCACGAGGCTAGCGGGGTTCCCCGCGACCCCCGCCCGGGTATGGCTTGTGAAGCCCTGACCAGCGAGTCCGGTTCCAGGCCGGCGCCGAGGGCCGTCGTCAACGTCCGAACGCGGGAATGGGTTCCAGGGGATCTTGGTTGAGGGCTCAGCGGAGGTGTCCTTCGTGCAATCAGCGAAACCCGCGGTACCGCCGTGGGCACGGCCGGTGTGGCCGCTCGCCCTCGCCGCGCTCCTGGTCTCCGTGCTCATCGCGGTGCCGGCGTTCTCGCAGTCCCCGCAGTGGCTCGGCCGGCTGTCCCGGCTGGTGACCGGCAGCCCGCTCGCCCCCGCGCACGCCATCGCCATCGGCCTCGCGCTCGCCCTGCTGGCCCGCGGCGCCCTGCTGCGCCGCCGCGCCGCCTGGTACGGCCTGGTCACGCTGGTCCTCCTCGGGCTGCTCGCGGTCCTCGCGGGCGACGACCCCCTGTGGCGGCTGCCCCTGCTCGCCGCCGTCCTCGGCGGCCTGTGGCTGGAGCGCGACCGGTTCCCGGTCCGCCCGCACCCCGAGCGCGTCCGCGCGGCCGTGCGGACCGGCGCGGTCCTGGTCGCCGCCGCCACCGCGGCGTCGCTGGTCTTCGGCGGCGTGTCGATCCGCTCGGTCGGGCACGTCGCGACCGGGCTCGGCGCCACCGGCGGGCCCACCGACGGCGCGTCCTGGCTGCCGGGCGTGCTCGGCCTCGCCGGCGCCGCCGGGCTCCTCGTGCTGATCAACACCCTGCTCGCGCCCGACCCCGCGCCGCCGCCCGGCGACGAGGCGGAGCGCCGGCGCGTCGCCGGGCTCGTCGCCCACCCGGGCTCGGACACCCTCGCCCCGTTCGCCCTGCGCCGCGACAAGGCGTACGTGTTCAGCGCGGACGGCCGCGCCGCGATCGGCTACCGCGTCCTGTTCGGCATGGCGGTCGCGGGCGGCGACCCGGTCGGCGACCCCGCCTCCTACCCCGCCGCCGTCCGCGCGTTCCGCGCGATGTGCCGGACGACCGGCTGGCGCCCGGCCGTGCTCGGCGCGAGCGACGGCCTGCTCGCGGCCTGGGGGCCGGGCCGGGCGATCGGGTACGGCGACGAGGTCGTCCTCCGCCCCGACGAGTTCTCCCTGTCCGGGCGGCAGATGCGCAACGTCCGGCAGGCCGTGAAGCGCACCGGGAACGCGGGCGTCACCTCCGAGATCGTCCTGGAACGCGACCTGGACCCCGTGCTCCGCGCGAAGCTGCTGGACGTCGCGTCCCGCTCCCTGGGCGGCGCCGCCGAGCGCGGCTTCTCCATGAACCTCGACGAGCTGCTGACCGGCTACCACCCGGGCGCGGTCGTCGCCATCGCCTACGACCAGGACAAGGAGCCCATCGCCTTCCAGCGGTACGTCTCCGCGGGCCAGGGCATCAGCCTGGACGCGATGCGCCGCGCGCCCGGAGGGCCGAACGGCGTCAACGAACGGCTCATCGTCGAGATGGTCCGGTACGCGGGCGAGCGGGGCCACGGGGTCGTGTCGCTGAACTTCGCCGCGTTCCGCGAGCTGCTGGACGCCGACGAGCGGACCCTGCCGGAGAAGGCGGGCTACCGGGCCCTGCACCTCCTCGACCCGTGGATCGCGGTCGAGTCGCTGTACCTGTTCGACAGGAAGTTCAGGCCGTCCTACCGGCCGCGCAACGTCGTCTTCCGGTCCTGGCTCGACCTCGCGTGGCTGGCCGCCGCCCTGCTCACGCTGGAGTTCGGGCGGACGCGCCCCGCGCAGCGCGCCGCGGACCCGGTCACCGAGCCCGTCCACCATCTCGGCCGCTTCTAGCGCGCCACCCGGCACGGCGGGCGATCCTAGAACGTGATTCCATAGAGCTCCCCGGTGAGAGGATCGCGCCATGAGCACGGTGCAGGGTCACTGCGACCCGGCGTTCGCCGGCGTCCGCGAGGTGTTCGAGCAGAACTTCGCCGAGGGGCGCGAGCTGGGCGCCGCCGTCGCCGTCTACGCGGGCGACCGCAAGGTCGTCGACCTGTGGGGCGGCGTCGCCGACCGCCGCACCGGACGCGAATGGCTGCCCGGCACCCCCTGCTTCGGCTTCTCCTGCACCAAGGCGGTGACGGCCGCCGCGGCGCTGCTGCTCGCCGAGCGCGGCGCCTACGAGGTCGACGGCCCGGTGACCGCCTGGTGGCCGGAGTTCGGCGCCGAGGGCAAGGACGGCGCGACCGCGGCCCACCTGCTGTCGCACCAGGCCGGGCTGCCCGCGTTCGCGCGTCCCGTGACGGCGGAGGAGGCGGCCGACGCCCCGGCGCTCGCGTCCGAGCTGGCCGCGCAGAAGCCCGAGTGGACGCCGGGCGAGGCCCACGGCTACCACGCGCTGACCTACGGGTGGCTGGCCGGGGAGATCGTCCGGCGGCTGTCCGGCCGGACGGTCGGCGCCTTCGTCCAGGACGAGTTCGCCCGCGGCCTCGACCTGTGGATCGGGGCGCCCGAGGACGTGATCGAGCGGGCCGCGAAGCTGTCGGCGGGACGGCGCCGCGGCGGCGGCACCGACGCCCCCCGGCCCGGCGCGCCCGACGTCCTCAAGCGGCTCGCCGAGGCCTACCTCGACCCGCAGAGCCTGATGAACCGGTCGCTGAACAACCCGCACCCGGGCAAGGGCGGCTACAACAACCCGGTCGTGCTGCGGGCCGGCTGGCCGTCCGCCGGGATGATCGCCACCGCGCCCGGGCTCGCCGGCTTCTACCGCGACCTCGTGGCGGGCCGGATCCTGCGCCCGGACACGCTGCGGGACGCCCTGCGCCCGCGCGTCGCCGGCGCCGACCGGACACTGCTCGTGGACAGCTCGTTCGGCCTGGGCTTCATGCGTCCCTCGCAGACGTTCTACACGCCCAAGGCGGGGCGCGAGTCGGCTTTCGGCCACACCGGCGCGGGCGGCTCGATCGGCCTCGGCGACCCCGAGGCCGGGCTCGCGCTCGCCTACCTGCCCAACCTGATGGGCGACCAGGCGTCCGGCGACCTGCGCGCCTTCCGGCTGACGCAGGCCGCGTACGCGTCGCTGTCCTGACCGCCGGTAGCGTCCCCGCATGGACGTACGCGATCTGCACCCCTGGCCGCCCACGCCGCAGGAGGCCGAGGCGATCCAGGACCGGTTGCGCCCGCTGCTCGACCTGGACGTCCCGGGCCCGGCCGCGCCGCGCACCGTCGCGGGCGTCGACGTCTCCTACGCGGGCGACGGCGGCGGTGCCGGCGACCGCGTGGCCGCCGCCGCGGTCGTCCTCGACGCGGCGACCCTGGAGGTCGTGGAGGAGTCGGTCGCCGTCGGCACGGCCGCGTTCCCGTACGTCCCGGGACTGTTCGCGTTCCGGGAGCTGCCCACGCTGCTGCGCGCCCTCCGCGCGCTCACGACGACACCCGACCTGCTGGTGTGCGACGGGTTCGGGATCGCGCACCCGCGGCGGTTCGGGCTGGCCTGCCACCTCGGCGTCCTGACCGGCCTGCCGTCCATCGGCGTCGGCAAGACGGCGTTCGTCGGCACCTACGACCCGCCCGGCCCGCGGCGCGGCGACGCGAGCCCGCTGCTCGACGGGGGCGAGGTCGTCGGGCGGGTGCTGCGGACGCGCGACGGCGTGAAACCGGTGTTCGTGTCCGTCGGGCACCGCACCGATCTCGACACCGCGTGCCGGGCCGTCCTCGCCCTCGCGCCCGAGTACCGCCTCCCGGAGACGACGCGGCGCGCCGACCGGCTGTCGCGCGAGGCACTGGCCGCGCCGTCCGGGTAGCGCTCTCCCCTGGGAGATGGCAGGCTCGTCCAGTAAGCAGGCGTGGACCACCCCAGGTCACGCGCTATATCGCTGGACGGTGCCCATGGACACCCGCCCGATGCGGGCCGACGCCCGCCGGAACTACGAGCGACTCATCACGACGGCCCGCGTCGCGTTCATGGAGCACGGCACGGGGGCGTCCCTCGACGACATCGCCAAGCGCGCGGGTGTCGGCTCGGGCACGCTCTACCGGCACTTCCCCACCCGCGACGCGCTGCTGCACGCCGTCCTGCGGGAGCGGATCGACGGACTCCTCGCGCGCGCCGAGGAGCTGCTCGCCGAGCCCGATCCGGACGCCGCGCTCTGCCTGTGGCTGCGCACCTACCTGTCGGGCGCGGCCACCCCGCGCGGCACCTCCACCGTGATCATCGAGGCGATGTCGGCGGAGTGGGCCGACACCGGGCTCGGCGCCGCCGCGGCGGCGATCTGCGAGGCGCTCGGCCGGCTCCTCGACCGCGCGCAGCGCGCGGGGGCGATCCGCGCCGACATCGACCCGGGCGACCTGCTGCGGCTCACCAACGCGATCGGCGTCGCGTCCGAGCGAACGCCCGACCGCGAGGCGTACGCGGCCCGGATGCTCGCGCTCCTTTTCGACGGCCTGCGCACGGCGTAGGACCCCCGCCTTGTTCCGTTGACCAAGCGTTCGCTAGGTTTTATCCGACGGCAGCGGCGACGAGGAGCGTTGATGGGGCAGCTTGACGGCAAGGTGGCACTGATCACCGGCGGCGCGCGCGGCATGGGCAAGGCGCACGTCCGCCGGTTCCTGGACGAGGGCGCCAAGGTCGTGTTCGGCGACGTCCTGGAGGAGGAGGGCGCGAAGCTCGCCGCCGACCTCGGGGACGACGTCCGGTTCGTCCGGATGGACGTGTCCAAGCAGGGGGACTGGGAGCGTGCCGCCGACATCGCGACCAGTACGTTCGGGGCCCTGAACGTCCTGGTCAACAATGCCGGGATCCTCCGGCACAAGACCATCGAGGACATGACGCTCGACGAGTTCCGCACGATCCTGGACGTGAACCTCGTCGGCCAGTGGCTCGGCGTCAAGACCGTCACCGCCCCGATGCGCGAGGCGGGCGGCGGCTCCATCGTCAACGTGTCGTCGACCGAGGGCTTCATCGGCGCCGCCGGCCTCGCCGCCTACAGCGCGAGCAAGTTCGGCGTCCGCGGCCTGACGAAGTCCGCCGCGCGCGAGCTCGGGCGGTACGGGATCCGGGTGAACTCCATCCACCCCGGCGCCGTCCTGACGCCCCTGACCATGCAGGACGACATCGTCTCGGCCACCGCCGACAACGCGGACGCGTTCATGAAGGCCCTCCCCCTCGGCCGGATGGGCAAGTCGCAGGAGGTCTCCGGGCTGATCGTCTACCTGGCCTCGGACGACTCGTCCTACTGCACGGGCAGCGAGGTCCTCGTCGACGGCGGCATGCTGACCGGCGCCGGGTACTGAAGCGCGACGGGCCGCCGGTACCGGCTCGGACCCCCGCACCGGCGGCCCGTCGCGTGCTCTAGGGGCGCAGGGCCGTCCATCCCTCGACGGCCTCCAGCTGCGCGGCGAGCGAGATGAGCGTGGCCTCGTCGGAGTCATGCCCGAGGAGCTGGGCGCCGATGGGCAGCCCGGCCTTGGTGAACCCCGCCGGCACGTTCACCCCCGGCCAGCCGATGACGTTCCACGTCCACGCATAGGGGCACGCCGCCGCGACGCCCGACTGCGTCTTCTGGTACCCCATCCCGTCGAACGCCCCCACCTTCAGGGGCGGCTGCGCGGTGGTGGGCGTCAGGACGACATCGGCGACCTGGAAGATGCGGCCGATCCTCCTGCGCAGATACGGGTCCATCCTCTTCGCGAGAGGCAGCAGCCGCTTCCCGACCAGCCGGCCCATGCGGGCCTCCACCTCGGTCCTGTGCTCCGGCCTCGGGTTCGGCATCGAGTCCAGCCAGTCGGCGACACCGGACGTCCCCCGCGGGACGAGCCCGAGCGCCACGGGCCCGTAGTCGGGGTCGGCGGGGAACACCTTGTGCCCGAGATCGGCCAGCCTCCGCGCGAGCCGCTCCACCGCCGCGCGGATCTCCGGGTCGAGCCAGCCGCTGACGCCGAAGGCCGTCCGGAACGACACCGCGATCCGCAGCCGCCGCGGCTCGCGCCTCGCGGCCTCGGCGAACGGGGTCAGCGGCGGGTCGACCTGGTACACATCGTCGGGATGGCTCCCGCTGAGCACGTCGAGCAGCAGGGCCGCGTCCCCGACGCTCCGCGCGATCGGGCCCCACACCGTGATCCCGTTGAACGGGTCGGTCTGCGGGTATCCGGAGACCCGTCCCCGCTGCGGCTTGATGCCGACCAGCCCCGTCCACGCCGCCGGGATGCGGATCGACCCGGCCCCGTCCGATCCCACGGCCCCCGCGACCATGCCGGCGGCGACGGCGGCCGCCGACCCGCCCGACGAACCGCCCGGCGTGTACTCCGGATTCCACGGGTTCCTCGCGACGCCGTACCCGGGCGACTCGCTGAACGGCCAGAGCCCGATCTCGCACGTCGTCGTCTTCCCCACGATCACGGCGCCGGCCGCCCGCAGCTTGCGGACGACCTCCCCGTCCTCCACCGCCGGCCGGTGGTCCCCCATCACCGCGAACGGCGTGGTCTCGCCGGCCAGATCCGTGTCGTCCTTGATGGCGACGGGCACCCCGAGCAGCGGCAGCCGCTCCCCCTCCGCCAGCCGCTTGTCGGCCTCCAGCGCCTCCTGCCCCGCCGCCTCGCTGCGCACCACCCGGAAGGCCCCGAGCGACTCCTGCCGCCCGATGACCTCCAGGCTCTCCTCGACCAGCTCACTGGAGGAGATCTCGCCCCTCGCCAGCGCCTCCGCCTGCCCGGCCAGCCCCAGCTCCACCCACGCCTCCCGGTATCGTTCGTTCGAACGAACGATACGTAAGATGCCCGTTCTAGGGAAGACTGTGCAGCGATGAGCGCCCGCGATCAGATTCTCCAAGCCGCCCTCCGCCTCATCGGCGAGCAGGGCATCGGCGCCGTGACCAACCGGGCCGTCGCCCGCGCGGCCGGCGTCTCCCTCGGCTCCCTGACCTACCACTTCCCCAACCAGGAGGACCTGCTCCGCGAGGCCCTGCACACCTTCGTGGACGCCGAGATAGCCCGCATCACCGCCTACGTCACATCCCTCGCAGAATCGGGCATCGCCCCCATCGAGGCGGCCGACCAGGTCGAGAAGGCCGTCGTCGACTTCGCCTACGGCCCCGAGCAGATCGCGAATCTGGAACTCCACCTGCACTCGGCCCGCGACCCCGCCCTGCGCGCGACCTCCGCCCGCTCCGTCGAGGCCTACGACCGGCTGGCCGCCGCGATCCTCGACGCCCTCGGCATCCCGGACGCCGAACGCCACGCCCCCGCGATCGTCGCGATGCTCTACGGCCTGGCCGTCCGCCGCCTGGCCACCGGCGACACCGCCGCCACCGGCACCGCCGACGCCTTCCGGCTCCTCCTCCTCGGCGCCCTGCCCCGCTGAGAAAAGCTTCTGGCCCGCACGGCCCAAGAGCGGGAAGAACAAGGCCGTGCAGGCCAGAAACCTGTCTCAATCAGGAACCTCAGTCGGAACCTCAGCCGACGTTCGCTCTGCTCTCCGCCTGTGCACCTCCGCCGTGTCTCCGATGTGACGCCTGCAACGCTAAGCCGCCAGAACCCCCAACAGGGGCCCCTTAAGGCTCCTTTAGGGAACCGCTGAGCCACCCTTATTCAGACCCCCTCCGAAGCCGTCCGGGGACGTCGACGAGAGAGCCACCCACCTGCGAGAACCAGGGAGGAGGGGATCTCCATGACCCTCGAAATCACCGAAACAACAATGACCGCGACGGTAAGTAACGGGGCCATCGGCGCCTACCCCACGGCACGCCTCGTCCCGTTCACGGTGGGCGGCCCGATCTAGCCCCAGTCCGTAGTGACCCCGGACTGGGCCGGCAGCACCCTCACGCCGCCGTCCGACTCCGAGCCGCCACCTCATGCCACCCGGGTAATGGACCAGAGAAAGTCTCGACAACCCTGGTCTACTGAGAATCCAATTCGCGTCCGGACGCCCGGCGGGTGAGATCTTTGTCATGAACATAAAAATGGTGGACCATACGCAACCAAAACGCCTGCCCAGCAAAGGCTGACGCCGGATCTGACTACACAGCGTGCATGGCGAAGCGCGCTGAGATGATCTTGTCATCACCGGTGAAGTCCTGTTTACTTGGGCCGCTTCCCCGGCCGGAGGGTCAACACATTCTCGGTGCGGTGCAGCAGAGATCTTGAATCGCTACCCAACGTGATCGGTCACCTTTTTTCAGTTGACCGTTCTCGTCGCATTACTCATCACAGGATGAGGGTTTGGAGTCGTCTTGGGCCACATGGAAATGGGAACGGGAATGGGGCATTGGACCTACGCCCCGCTGCTGAGCTATCTGGTGTCATGTCTCGGCTGCGGCCTCGGCCTGGTATGCACGAGCCGGGCATGGGTGGGCACCCGCTCCGTTCGCACCCTGTGGCTGGCATGGTCGGCGGTGTCGATCGGCGGCACCGGAATCTGGGCCATGCACTTCACCGCGATGGTGGGCACCACCATCGCGGGCTCGACGGTGACCTGGAACGTTCCGCGTACGGTGCTGAGCCTGCTGATCGCGGTCGTGATCGTCGCGGTCGGCATGTTCCTGGTCGGCTACAGCAGGCCCGGGCTGCCGGCGCTGCTGGTGGCCGGCCTCGTGACCGGCGCCGGCATCGCGGTCATGCACTACACCGGCATGTCGGCGATGCAGGTGCAGGGGTCGATCCACTACGACATGCGCATCGTCGCACTGTCAGTGGTGATCGCCGTCGTCGCGGCCACCGCCGCCCTGTGGGTGATCCGCGACGTCCGCAACAGGCTGGCGATGGCCGGAGCGATCCCGATCATGGCAACGGCGGTCAGCGGTATGCACTACACCGGCATGGCGGCCGCCGGCTTCACGATGGACACCGCCGCACCGGAACCGCACGGCGCGGGGGTGCTCTCCCTGACCTGGCCGCTGATCATCTGGATCGGCGGCTGCCCCGTCATCACCTTGATGCTCATCGCGCTGGCGCCGACCGGCGAGGAAATCCTCGAAGACAAGCACTACGAAGAAGTCGTTCACCAGCTCAAAGAACGACGCCAAGCAGTCCCGGACGCAGCCCAGGCCACCCATCTCCGCCCTGGCCCCCCATACGGCACCAAGCGCTGAACACGGTTCCGTCTTCTCCGAACGCCGTGCCACCGGTCGGGTCGCCCCGGGGATGACGGCGTTTCGGGCTCATCGGATCATTTCTTGGGCTCGCATTCTAGTGTTCTGCCATTCCAGTGGCACCATTTCTGGTAGCCCGATCGCAGAGGAGCACCTAGCCAGGGGTAGGTGTCGTCTGGCGGGTTTTTCGGCATGACGCCCTTGAAGTTGGCGGCGTCGTCGATGCTCCCGGTTCCCGTGTACTTCGCTTGCATCGGGTAGGGGTAGACGGGTCGGGTGCGCTTCTGACCTTCCCTGGTGTCGGCTGCGATGATCTGGTGCGGAGAGGTTCCCTTCTCCACCCAGTCGTAGAGTGGGTTGAAGAGGTCGAATTTGTGAGGGCCGTGGCCGCTCGCGCAGTGGTAGACGCCTGGGAACAGGAAGAGCCGCGCGAATTCCTGGGTTGCCTTCAAGCCGCCCATTCGTTCGGTGACGGCGTGGTAGTAGGCGATGGTGCTCTGAGCGGGAATGCCGGGGTCCGCCCAGCCGTGCCAGAGGATGAGCTTGCCGCCGCGGTCGCGGTAGCGGGTGAGGTCGGGGTCGGCGGAGTCGTAGATGCCGCTCATGCGGCGGAGCTTCTTGAAGGTCGTGATGTCGAACCGGTGGTCGTCCAGGGTGAAAGAGGAAGGTGGGTTGGTCCAGGACGACATGTATTTCAGGTAGTTGAGGCCGAGTGTGCCCAGGATGCTGGTCTTGCCGGCGGGGGCGATCACGTAGTCGCGCCAGGCCGCCTCGGAGCCCAAGGGCAGGCCCGAGGGGTAGAGCCGACGGCCCTTGCGGTCGACCGGTCCCCCGTAGAGCTTGCGGACGACGTCCACCTCTTCCGCAGTGAGGCAGTCCTGCTGCGTCCTTGTGCAGCGAAGGGCGGCCGGGTCGAAGCGGCAGTTCCGCGGATCGTCGATGAGACCGTCCTTGAGCCCGTCTGCTGGGTCGCAGGCGGCCATGACCTCTCTGTGGAGGAACGGCAGCTTGTCGGGGTCGAGGATCTGGCGGCCGTCGGCGCCCTTGTTGACCCGGGCGTTCCATGGGAGCAGTTCACCGGATAGGGCGGTGAGCATGTTGCTGGGGGCGCCGGCGATGATGCCGTCGAAGTCGTCCGGGAAACGCTGGGCCTCCATGAGGGCCTGCCGTCCGCCGTTGGAACACCCGTTGAAGTAGGAGTACCTGGGGGCCTGCCCGTAATAGGCCTTGATGATGGCCTTGGAGGCGAGTGCGATGACGTGCTCGGACCTGTAGCCGAAGTCGACGCGCAGTTGCGGGTCCGAGTGCGCCCACAGGCCGTCCGTGGAACCGGCGCCGGTATGGCCGCCTCCGCCGGACGCGATGGCGGTCCCGCCGTCATCGGGAGGCGCGCATCCGCCGGGCAGATGCTGCATGGGGTCGTCCGGCTGCACCGTGCCGCAGAGGCCCCCGCAACCCAGTTGGAGGTAGCGCCCGTTCCAGGAGCCGGTCGGCAACCGAAGCTCGAACTCCACCTGTGGCGAGACGTAGCCCTTGATCAGGCAGTGCTCTTCGGGGATGGCGCTGATGATCCTTGTGGGGGCGTCCCGCAGGCCTGAGAGGTCGAGGGTTTCGAGACGCTCGCAGGCCATCTTCGGCGAGGGTGAGGCCGCGGAGTGGGCTGCGGGGAACTGTGACGCTCCCATCAGCAGGCACATTCCGAGGAGCGCTCCGAGGCGTAGTTTCACTGGTTCGCGAACCCGAGGGAGATGCCGCCGTCGACCAGGAGCTCGATGCCCGTGATGTAGCGGGAGCGGTCGCTCGCCAGGAACAGTGCGGCGTTGGCCACGTCCCAGGCGGTGCCCATGTGCCCCATCGGGACCTGGGAGTCGCGCTTGGCCCACATCGCCTCGACGTCGTCGGCACGGTAGGCGTCCGCCAGGTTCGCGGTCGCCTCGACCATCGGGGTCTTCATCAGGCCGGGCAGGACGGCGTTGACCCGGACCCGCCGGTCCGCGAACTCCGCGGCGGTGGTGCGGGTCAGGTGGTTGAGCGCCCCCTTGCTCGCGTAGTAGGTGGCATAGGGCACGCCGGTCCACCGGATGCCCGCGACCGAGGAGATGTTGACGACCGATCCGCCGCCCTGGTCGACCATGGCCGGGATCACGTGCTTCATCGTGAAGAACGCTCCCTTGAGGTTGATCGCGAACACGCGGTCCCATTCGGTCTCGTCGAGGTCGGTGACCCCGCCGACGGCGGCGATCCCGACGTTGTTGTCGAGGACGTCGATCCGCCCGTGCCGGGCCAGCACGTCCGCGACGACCTGCCGGACCTGCGCCTCCGAGGTGACGTCCAGGGGCACCGCCTCGCAGGTTCCCCCCTCCGTCCGGATCAGCTCGCAGGTCTCCTCGGCGGACTCCTGACTCCGGTCGGCGCAGATCACCGTGGCGCCCTCGCGGGCGAACAGGACCGCGGTGGCCCGCCCGTTGCCGGTGCCGGGGCCACTCGAACCGGCCCCGACGACGAGTGCGACCTTGTCCTTGAGCTCGTTCATGGTTCTCCTCAGATCACGCGGGTCCGGTTCGCCCAGAAGGGGGCGCGGACGTCCTTCTTCAGGACCTTGCCGTTGGCGCTTCGGGGCAGTTCGTCGACGAACAGCACGCGCTTGGGGGTGCGCACCGGTCCGAGCCGCTCCCGGCACAGGGCCTTCAGCTCCTCCTCGGTGACGTCCTTGCCCTGGCCGGTCTCGACCACGGCCGTCACCGCCTCGCCCCAGTCCTCGTGGGGAACGCCGACGACCGCGCAGTCCCGTACCGCCGGATGCGACCAGATGACCTGCTCGACCTCGCCGGGGTAGACGTTGAACCCGCCGGTGATGATCAGGTCCTTCTTTCGGTCGGTGAGGTGGAGGTAGCCCTCGGCGTCCAGATGCCCCAGGTCACCGGTGTGCAGCCATCCGTCGACGATGGTCTCGGCGGTCAGCTCGGGGTTCTTGTAGTACCCCTTCATCACCAGGTCGCCGCGCACGCAGATCTCGCCGGTCTCCCCCGGGCCGACCTCCTCGCGGGTGTCGGGGTCGAGGATCGCCACGGTCGCCATGGGGTACGGGCGCCCGCATGAGGCGAGCCGGCCGTCCGGTGCGGGCATGCCGTCGACGAGGTGCTCCTCCGGACGCATGAAGGTCACCGCGGCGGGCGCCTCCATCTGCCCGTAGCACTCGATGAAGACGGGTCCCAGGCGCTCGATGCCCTGCCGGAGCTTCTCCAGGGACATCGGGGCCGCCGCGTAGACGAGGTACCGCAGCGAGGACGTGTCCACCTCGCGGTTCTCCAGCGCGTCCAGCAGGCGGTAGATCACGGTCGGGGGCAGGAACAGGTCGGTCACCCCGTGGCGCTCGATCGCGTCGAGGACGTCGTCCGGCGCCGCCCGCGGGATGATCACCACCGTGCCGCCCCGCGCGGAGGCCTGGAGGCTGAGCAGGCCGGCCGTGTGGGTCAGCGGCGCGGCCGCCAGGTTCACGATCGGCTCGCCGGGGGCGTGGGTGAGCGCCATCATCTGGTGCGTCACCATCACGGAGAGGCTGCGGTGGGTGTTCATCACCCCCTTGGGGAGCCCGGTCGTGCCGCCGGTCGGGGCGACCGCGACCACGTCGTCCATCGCGTAGGGGACGCGGGGCTTCGTCGCCGGCCGGGTGGCGACCAGGTCCATCAGGACGGGGTCCTCCGTACCGGAGCCGAGCGCCACGAAGTGCCCGACGCCGGTCAGGTACGGCTTCATCTCGGCGACCACCGGCGCCAGGTCGGCGTGGTAGACGAGCACCTCGACGTCGAACCGGTTGAGCAGCTCGATGTTGTCGGCGACGGGCGTGCCCGGGTTCAGCGGCACCCAGGCGCCGCCGCTGCGCCAGATGCCGAGGACGCACAGCCACGCCGACGGCGCGTTCGGGGAGAGCACCGCCACCGTGGTCTCGCGCCGGACCCCGAGGTCGATGAGCAGGTGCGCGATGCGGCAGGACAGCTCGCCGGCCCCCGCGAACGTCCAGGTCTCGTCTCCCATCCGGTAGGCGGTGCCGGTCGGGTTGGCGGCCCATCCCCGGTCGAAGAAGTCGATGATCGCCATGTCAGCCCTTCCCCAGAATCGTGACCGCGGTGACCGCTTCCTCACCGCGGTGGAACCCGCCGCCGTTCTCCGCGAGCGCGACGCGCGCCCTCTCCACCTGCCGCGCACCCGCCTCGCCGCGGACCTGCTGGACCAGTTCGAAGATCTGACCGAGCCCGGTCGCCGCCAGCGGGTGTCCCTTGGACTGGAGGCCGCCCGACGGGTTCACCGGGACGCGTCCCCCGAGCGCGGTCACGCCCGCCTCGGCGGCGGGACCGCCGCCGCCCGCCGGGACCAGGCCCAGCAGCTCGGTCTGCAGGATCTCGGCGAAGGCGGTGGCGTCGTGCACCTCGGCGACGGACACGTCCTCCGGCCCGACCCCCGCCGCCTGGTAGGCACGCTCGGCCACCCGCGCTCCGATGTGCCCGTCGAACGAGGTGACGTCCCGGTCGGTCCCCGTGCCGACGACGGCGGCCAGCACCTTGACCGGACGGGTGGCGCGCAGCCGCCGCAGGCCCTGCGCATTGCACAGCACCGCCGCGGCGCCTCCGTCGGTGACCGGTGCGCACATCGGAACCGTCAGCGGGTAGGACAGCCGCCTGGCGGCGAGGACCTCCTCCACTGACAAGGCCGTCCGGTAGTGGGCCCGCCGGTTCTCGGCCGCGTGCCGGTGGTTCTTCGCCGACACCGCGGCGATCTGCCGCTGGGTGGTGCCGTGCAGCCGCATGTGGTTGCGGGCCATCGCGGCGTAGATGTCCATGAAGATCGAGCGGCGCCCGAGATCCGGTTCGTCGACGTCCCCGCCGAGCAGCGTGAGGGTCCGGTCGAGCCCCTCCCGGTCGGAGACGTCGTAGGCGCCGTCGAACACCGCCATGGTGCGCTCGGGATCCCCGATGCTCATCTTCTCCACGCCCACGGCCAGCGCGACGTCGGACGCCCCGGAGCGGATCTGCGACACCGCGAGCGAGAAGGCCGAAGCACCGGTGGCGCAGGCGTTCTCGACGTTGTACACGGGGATCCGCTGGACGCCCATCTCCCGTAGGGCGATCTGACCCGCGACCATGTGCTGGTTCCCCAGCGGTCCCTGGGTCGTCGTGCCGAACAGGGCGACGTCGATGTCGCCGGTCTCGGCGCCTGCGTCGGCAAGGGCGTCGGAGACCGCCGAACATGCGAGGTCTTTGAACGAGCGGTCGGCATGGACGCCGAAGGGAGTCATTCCCACACCGGCGACCCACACGGTTTCTGACATGGCGGTCGAACTCACGCTTCCTCTTTCACTCGTCAGGTCTGCCGGATCACTTCAGGGGCTTCCGGGCGGTCTCCGGAAGCGCGAGGTAGACGAGCGTGCTCCCCAGCGCGATGAGCGCGATGTACCAGGGGAACCAGGTGGCCCGTCCCTGGTCGACCAGCCAGGTGGCGACGTACGGGCCGGTTCCGCCGAACAGCGCGACGGACACGGCGTAGGGCAGGCCGATCCCGGCGCTGCGGAACCGGGCGGGGAAGAGCTCGGCGGCGACCGCGCTCGAGATGGACGACCAGCAGGCCAGGAAGGTCAGGCCGATGAGCTGCACGGCCAGCATGCTGCGGAACGAGCCGTCCAGCAGGCCGAGCATCGGCACGGTCGCCACGGCGAAGAAGACGCCGAAGACCAGCAGCATCGGGCGCCTGCCCACCCGGTCGGACACGACGCCCAGGATCGGCTGGAGCAGGAGGAACCAGGTCAGCGCGATCGCGCCGGAGGTCAGGCCGAGCTTGGGGTCGAAGTCGACGGTCAGCGAGGCGTAGGTGGGCAGGTAGGCCGTCCACACGTAGAACGTGAGCCCCGGGGCCGCGGTGAGCCCGAACACCAGCAGGGACTGCTTGGGGTACCGGACGAGGAAGTCGAAGAAGCCGCGACGCCCCCGTCCCGGCCGGTCGGTCGTCTCCTCGTCGAGGGTCTCGTGGGCGTGCCGTCGCACCAGCAGCCCGGCCAGCGCGGCCACGGAGCCGAGGAGGAACGGGATGCGCCAGCCCCAGCCGGTCATCTGCGAGTTGCTGAGCAGGTTCGCCAGCAGCGCACTGATCCCGATCGCGGCGAGGTTGGCCGACGTGGCGCTGATGTAGAAGAAGCTGGAGAAGAAGCCCCGCCGGTGGTCGGGCGCCGACTCGATGACGAAGGAGGACGCGGCGGCATACTCACCGCCCGCCGACAGGCCCTGGATCAGCCGGGCCAGCAGCAGGATGGCGGGCGCCGCGATCCCCGCCTGCGCGTAGGTCGGAGCGACCGCGATCAGCAGGCTGCCCGCCCCCATGCCGATGATCGTCATGCTCAGCGCCCGCTTGCGGCCGTAGCGGTCGGCGAGGCCGCCGATCACCAGGCCGCCGAGGGGACGCATGAAGAAGCCGACGGCGAAGATGGCCAGCGTGGAGAGCAGGGGGGTGAGGCTCTCGTCGGTGGACTTCGGGAAGAACTGCCCGGCGAAGTACACCGCCAGCATCGAGTAGACGTACCAGTCGAACCACTCGACGGCGTTGCCGACGGCGCCGATCACCAGTTGCCTGGTGCGGCGGATGGCGGTCGGCTGCTGTGTCAGCGTCGTCATCCAAAACTCCCATGGTCAGCGGTCCGCGTGGGGCACCGGACGGCTCGTCCCTCCGAACCCGGACTGGAACTGAGCACAAGGATGTGACCGCCGCGATCGCCTGACCATGGGTGACGCCCCAACGCTCGGGGGCGCCGGTTGTGGCGGGCTACAACGCGTCGAGGTCGTCCGGCCGCAGTCCCGCGAGCAGCCAGGCGAGCTCGACGAGCGTGTCGCTCTCCTCCAGGGAGCAGGACGCGATCTCCTCGAACCGGCGCAGCCGGTAGCGCAGGGTGTTGTGGTGCACGTGGAGGGCGGCCGCCGCGGCGGGGATGTTGCGGCGGTGGCGCAGGTAGCCGTCGAGCGCCTCGACGACGACCCGGCCGAACTCGCCGTGGCCGCGCAGCGGGGCGAGGTACCGGTCGCGGAGGACCTGGGTGACCTCGGGGCACTGGGCCACGCCGAGCCGCCAGGTGACGGACTCCAGGCTGTGCACGCCCGCGCGCAGCGGCCGGCGCACGGCGGCCAGGACGCGGGTGGCGATGTCGAACGACTCCCGCGCCTCGCTCAGCGGCCGTGCCGGGCCCATCGCGACGACGCCCTGCTGGATCTCGGACGGCACGCGCCTGACCAGCCCGACGACCTCGCCCCCCGACTGGATCACGAGATCGCCCGCACCGGGCTGTGCCGCGAGCCGCTCGATCTCGCGCCGCAGCACCAGTGGCGACACGGTGTCGAGAGGAACCCCCCGCAGCGCGTACAGGTGCGACTCGCGATGCAAGCCGTAGGCGACCACCCCCTGGTGGAGCTCCGTGGACGGGAGCCCCAGGGTGAGCACGCGCATGACCCAGTCGGTTCGGCGCTGCTGGTCGGCGACCGCGGCGGCGATGTCGTGCTGGCGGTAGACGACGGCCACCCGTGCGGAGAACGTGTCGCCGAGCCGCCAGAGCAGGGAGGACAGAGCGACCACGTCCGCCGGTTCGACCCCGTGGCAGGGGGCCACGTCCACCAGATGGGCCTGGATGCTCGTCAGGACGACCCGGAAGCCGCGCATGATGTCCTCGATCGGGACGCCCTGCTCCAGCCGCTCCAGCGTGGACACCTCGGCCTCGGAGATCTCCTCCGCGGTGGGCACCCGCCCGGTGCTGATCGTGCGGGCGGCCAGCCCGAGGTTCCGCTTCACACTCGCGATCAGCGACTCGTGCGGCACGGGGGCGTACGAGGGGATCTCCTCGCACACCCGGGCGATGATCTGCTCGACCAGCCCCTCCTCGGGTGCCAACGCGCCGACCAGCGCCTCCATGGTGGCCTCACGTGCCTGCACTGCCCTTCACCCCCTCGGTGTCCTCCGAGAGGTACAACATGCAGGCCCGGACCCACCAGTCCGGGTGCCGGTCAGCCGGCGAAGGCGCGGGTGAAGGCGAGCGGCTCCTGGTCGATGCTGCCGCAGGTGGGGTCGGCCTGCGGCTTCGGGCCGCCAGGGCACGGCCGGCCTTCAGATCGGGGTGCTTCTTCTCGACGTCTCCACCAGGTCGAACGGCGGGGAGAGGCTGCCGTCGACGTAGGGCGCGAACTCGGGGCCGGTGCTCGCGACCCGGACGACCTGGACCTGGTACGAGGTGGGCGCGGTGGGCTCGTACCCGCTGGCGATGAAGCCGGCGACGGCGATGACCACGGCGACGATGAGTCCGACGACGCCGATCACCCCGGCGGCGACGTACTGCGGGCGGGGGCGCTTCATGGCGATCAAGCTAGGGCCGCGCCCGGGCGGCACCTCCGGATTTAAGGCGGACTTAATCCCGTTCTATGTCGATTCGGTCGCCGGTCGTTCGACGCGTTGCCGAAGCGCACCGGAGAGGAGTCATCATGAGGTTTCGCGCGACGCTGGAGCTGGGCGGGAAGACGGCGACCGGGCTGGAGGTGCCCGGCGAGGTCGTGGAGGAGCTCGGCGGTGGACGGCGGCCCGCCGTGACGGTCACGATCAACGGGCACGCGTACCGGTCGACCGTGACGCCCAGGGGCGGCCGGTACATGCTGCCCGTCAGCGCGGAGAACCGGCGGGCCGCGGGGATCGCCGCGGGCGACGACGTCGACGTGGACATCGCGCTCGACACCGCGCCGCGCGAGGTGACCGTCCCGGACGACCTCGCGGAGGCCCTGGCGGCGGACGCCGGGGCACGGCGGTTCTTCGAGGGCCTGTCCTACAGCAAGCGGCAGTGGTTCGTCCTGTCGGTCGAGGGCGCGAAGAAGCCGGAGACGCGCCGGCGCCGGGTCGAGCAGGCCGTCACGATGCTCCGGGAGGGACGGAGCCGCTAGCACGGGAGCGGCGCGGCTGGGTGCGGGAGTGGCGGCGGCGGCCCACCAGGCGGCGGGAGCGGCGGGCGGGCGGCAGCCACTTCGTGCGGAACCACATCTGGACCTGGGCGCCGCCGAGGACGCTGCGGTGGATGCGCAGGTAGCCGCCCGTCGACTCGGCGGCGCGGCGGGCGATGTCCAGGCCGAGGCCGGTGGAGCCGCCGCCGCTGCTGCCGCGCTTGAGCGCGGCGTCCGGGTCGCTGATGCCGGGTCCGCCGTCGGCGACGAGGATGCCGGTGACGCCCTGCCCCTGGTGCAGGGTGACGACGAAGCCGGTGCCCTCGGCGGTGTGCCGGAAGATGTTGCCGAGCAGCGCGTCGACGGCGGCGGCCAGCTCGGTGCCCGGGATGGGCAGCGGCGCCGGCCCCTCGGCGCCGATCAGCTCGCAGGAGCGCCCCTCGTCCTCGGCGAGGACGGACCAGAACGCGACGCGGTCGCGCAGCACCTTGGAGGCGTCGCAGCTGCCCCGCCCGGTCGGCCGCCGGACCGTCCGGATGATCTGGTCCACCTCGCGCTCGATGCGGTCGACGGCCTCCCGGGTCTGGTCGGCGACGGGCCCGTCCCCGAGCGCCTCGGCGTTGAGGCGCAGCGCGGCGAGCGGCGTGCGGAGCCGGTGCGACAGGTCGGCGGCCATCTCCCGCTCGGCCGACAGCAGCTGCACGACGTGGTCGGCCATCGCGTTGAACGCCAGGCCCGCCTCGATCAGCTCGGGCGGCCCGTCCGGCTCGATCCGCACCGACAGCTCCCCGTCCCCGAACTCGCCCGCCGCCTCGGCGAGCCGCCGGGTGGAGCGGATCATGCGGGCGCCGAGCCGGTCGGCGACCGCGACCGACCCCGCGACGAGCGCGGCGGCGACGGTCGTCATGACCAGCCACGCCTTCCACACGCCGCGGGACAGGTCGTCGTCGGGCAGGAACACCTCGACGACCGCGGTCCGGCCCGCGTCCAGCGACACCGGCTGCAGCAGCGCGTACCCGCCGTTCACGCGGGCGGTGTAGGAGCGCCCGCGGCGCCCGGCCTCGGTGAGCTGCTCGGGCGCCGCGCTGAAGTCGCCGTGCGTGTTCTTCGGGACGAGCCCGCCGTCGGGCATGTGCACGGTCATCCGGCCCGCCGCGCCGGCCTGGGTGCTCGCCACGGCGCGTTCGAGGGCGGCCGGGTCCTCGGTGACGACGAGCACCGGCCCGAGCGCGCTGGCCTGCCGCTCGGCGGTGGTCAGCGCCCGGTCGCGGGCGATCTCCCGCACGGTGAGCGCGAGCGGGATCAGGAACGCCAGCGCGACCATCGAGGTGACCGCCAGCGAGACGAGGACGAGTGTCTTCCTCATGACCGCGGATCGGGTTCGGCCAGCCTGACCCCGACGCCGCGCACCGTGTGGAGGTAGCGGGGGGCGGCGGCGGTCTCGCCGAGCTTGCGGCGCAGCCAGGACAGGTGGACGTCGATGGTCTGGTCGTCGCCGTAGGCCTGCCGCCACACCTCCGCGAGCAGCTCGCGCCGCGCCACGACCCGGCCGGGACGGGCCGCGAGGTAGGCCAGCAGGTCGAACTCGCGCCGGGTCAGCTCCAGCGGCTTGCCGTCCAGCATCGCCTCCCGCCGGTCCAGGTCGATGTGCAGGCCGCCGACGCTCAGCTCCGCGGTCGGCCCGGACCGCGCGGACCGGCGCAGCACCGCGGCGAGCCGCGCGCTGAGATGCTCGATCGAGAACGGCTTGATGAGGTAGTCGTCCGCTCCGGCGTTCAGCAACCGGACGATCTCGGGCTCGTCGTCCCGTGCCGTCGCGATGATGACCGGGACGTCGGAGATGCCGCGCAGCATCTTCAGCACCTCGGCGCCGTCGAGGTCGGGCAGCCCGAGGTCGAGCACGACGACGTCGGGCGGCGCCTGGGTGACCTCGCGCAGCGCGTCCATCGCGGTCCCGACGCTGCGTACGACGTGGGACCGCACGCTCAGCTCCCTGATCAAGGCGGTCCGGACATTCGCGTCATCCTCGACCACCAGAACACTCGCCATGGCGGAACCGTATGCCACCATGTGCCCATGCGTCGCGCGATGTCGTATGTTGCCCCGTGGGCGGGGGTGACCGCGCTCGCGGTCGCGCTGTCCTGGCTGGGGGTTCGCGGCGTCGTGCGCGGAGCGGTGTCGGAGCGGTCGGCGCCGCCGCCGATGGCCGGCCCGGTCATCCACTCCAGCCCGTCGACGCCGCCGGGCCCGACCAGCATCGGGTCGCCGACCGCGCGGCCCGGCCCGGGGACGGGCGAGGACAAGGGGCCCAGGCCGTCCAAGAGCCCGAAGGCGCCGGCCGGCGGCCCCACGGGCACGCCCACCTCCCCGAAACCGCGCGACAACGTGCGCAGCTTCGCGACGCGCGGCGGGCGCGCCGCGACGGCCATCGAGAAGGACCGGGTGCGGCTCGTGTCGGCGACGCCGAACCCCGGCTACGAGACGCGCGTGACGCAGGCCGAGGGCTGGCTGCGGGTCGACTTCCTCTCCGACAAGCACACCTCGTCGGTCGTCGCGTCCTGGTACGGGCACGACCCGGCGGTCAAGGTCTACGAATACTGACCGCGCGACCAGCAGATTGTAGACAGTCGGCCGGAAAGCGGTTTCGGGCGCCGAGGCGGCGGGAAACAGTCGGGCACGTTCACCAGAGCCGGCGGGGGCGGCCACCGAGAAAAGAGCTCCCCCATGGTCCTGGATCCCGGAGAGGCGGGACGCGCCCGGGCCGCCGGCCCCGGCGAGCGCCGCGCGCAGGTCCGCAAGGCCGCCGCCGCGAGCGTCATCGGCACGTCCATCGAGTGGTACGACTTCTTCCTCTACAACACGGCCGCCGCGATCGTCTTCAAGGACGTCTTCTTCCCCGAGTCGAGCGACTACGCCGGCACCCTCTCGGCGTTCGCGACGTACGCGGTCGGGTTCGCGGCCCGGCCGGTCGGCGCCGCGATCTTCGGGCACTGGGGCGACCGGCTCGGCCGGAAGGCGACGCTGATCGTCACGCTGGTGCTGATGGGCGTGTCGAGCGCGCTGATCGGCCTCCTCCCGGGGACGGGGACGATCGGCTGGGCGGCGCCCGTCCTGCTCGTCCTGCTGCGGATCCTCCAGGGCATCGCGGTCGGCGGCGAGTGGAGCGGCTCGGTGCTGCTGTCCATGGAGTGGGGCGACCGGAACCGGCGCGGGCTGATGGCGAGCCTGCCGCAGCTCGGCGTCCCGATCGGGCTCATCCTCGGCACCGGCATGATGACGACGATCGCGCTGTCGGCGGAGGACGCGTTCAAGGACTGGGCGTGGCGCATCCCGTTCCTGTTCAGCGTCGTCCTGGTCGCGATCGGGCTGTGGGTGCGGATCCGGGTGATGGAGACGCCGCTGTTCGCCGAGGTCGTCGAGCGGAACGAGGTCGCCCGCGTCCCGGTGGCCGAGGTGGTCAAGCGGCACCCGCGGGAGATCCTGCTGAGCGCGCTGCTGCGCTGCTCGGAGCAGATGCCCTTCTACCTGTTCACCTCGTTCGCCCTCACCTACGTCCACGAGGACCTCGGCAAGGCGCAGGGGCTCGCGCTGAGCGCGGTGACGGCGGCGGCGGTCCTGGAGCTGTTCACGATCCCGGCCGCCGGGCACCTCGGCGACCGGATCGGCCCGCGCCGGGTGTACGCGGCCGGCTCGATCTGCGTCGCGCTCTTCGCGTTCCCGTACTTCGCGCTGCTCAACACCGGGGTCGCGGCACTGATCGTCGTCGCGGTCGTGGTGGCGCAGATCCCGCACGCCGTCCAGTACGGGCCGCAGGCGTCGCTGATCGCCTCGACGTTCCCGACCCGGCTGCGCTACGGCGGCGCGGGCATCGGCTACCAGCTCGCCTCGGTGTTCGCGGGCGGCCCGGCGCCGCTGCTGGCCACCTGGCTGCTGCACGACTTCGGCTGGCAGGCGATCTCGATCAGCATGATCGTGGCGTCGGCGCTGACGCTGACCGCGCTCGGCCTGCTGCCCGCGCCCGCCGAGGAGCGCGTCAAGGTCAGTACGGCGAAGTGACGAACCGCTGCGGCATGATGAACATCGCGGTCGCCTCGACCGTGACGCGGCCGTCCGGGGCGCTGATCGCCCCGGACGCGTAGACCTTGCGGCCCTCGACCCGGCTCGCCTTCGCCTCCACCCGGAGCGGGACGCCGAGCGGGGTCGGGCGCCGGTAGCGGGTCTCCAGGGTCGCGGTCATGCCGGGCGTGCCGGAGGCGGCCGCCGCCATCCCGAGGGCCTGGTCGAGCACCATCGCCGAGACGCCGCCGTGCACGTACGACGGCGGCCCCTCGTACAGGTGCCCGAGGGTGAACTCGCCGCGGACGATGCCGCCGGAGCCGACCGTGAGGACGACCGGCGGGGCGATGGGATTGGCCGTCCCCGTCACGGGGTTGGCGATCTGGCGGTCCATCGTGCGCTCGCCGGGCGGGACGAACGGCGGCGCGTCCCGGCGCTCGGCGGTGAGGCGCGCGGTCAGCGCCGCGACCTCGCCGGCGATCGCGGCGGCCTGCGCGGCGCCCGCGCGGGTGAGGACGGCGGCCTCGGCCAGCTCGCGGACGCGGGCGGCGAGTTCCGCGAGCGCCGCGGCCTCGTCGTCCCCCAGCTCGGGCCGCTCCGTCGGGATCGCGCTCACTCCAGCCTCCTCGCGGGGACGCCCCCGGACATCGCCCCATGGATCGAATCAGATTCTAGAACGTGCGCGCGGCCGGACCGGCCGCCGGGTCCCGGTCAGCGGCATTGCGTTCCGCGGCCCCTCAGGAGCGCGACAGCGGACCCACGACCGTCCACGCGCGGCCGCCCGACCGGCCCACGTAGCGGAACATCAGCCGGTCCCCTCCGGCCTCCGGGGTGAGCGTGACCGTCCCGGTGTCCACGCATCGCTGCGTGCCGAAGGTGATCCGCTCGCGGAACCTCAGCGCGCCTCCCGACTCGCCCAGGTAGGTCTCGGTCCCCGTGCAGTTCTGCTCCGGATAGGCGATCCTGCCCGCGGCGCCGCCCGCGGGGAGCACGAGCCTCGCGGAGAAGACCTTCCCGTCGTTCTGCGTCAGCCGGCCCGTCCACGCCCCGGCGTACCGCTGCGGGATGCCGTTCTCCGGCTCAGAGGTGCCGGGGGACGGAGACGGCGTGCTCTCCGGCTGCGTCGTGCCGGACGTGGCGGCCAGCGGCCGTCCGCTCGCGCCCGGCCCTCCCCCGTCCTCCCCGCCGTCCCCGCGGGACAGCGCGAGCACCGTCACCACGACGGCGGCCGACACCGCGACCACGGCCGCCGACACCGCGACCACGCCGGTGACCGGCCGCCGCCGATCCTGCGGTGCGGGCGGGACGGGCGGCGGCGCCGTCCGCGTCCCGGTGGAACCGGGCGGGACGGGTGCTCGCTCCGCGTCGCCGAGCAGCGCGCGCAGCACCTCCGACGCCGTCGGGCGCGCCGCCGGGTCCTTGGCCAGGCAGCGGGCGGCGAGGTCCCGCAGCGGCCCGGTCAGCTCGCCGAGGTCCGGCTCGCCGTGCATGATCCGGCCGACCATCGCCGGCATGGTGTCGGCGGCGAACGGCAGCCGCCCGGACGAGGCGAACACCATCGTGCCCGCCCACGCGAACACGTCGGCGGCGGGCCCGGCGCGCAGCCCCTCCAGTTGCTCGGGCGCCATGTAGGCCGGCGTGCCGATCGCCCCGCCGGAGGTGATCGTCCCGGTGTCCAGGGCGCGGGCGACGCCGAAGTCGATCACGCGCGGCCCGTCCGGCCCGAGCAGCACGTTGTGCGGCTTGAAGTCGCGGTGCACGACGCCCGCCCGGTGGATCGCCACGAGCGCCGTCGCGGTGCCGACCGCGAGCCGCTCCAGTGCCCCGCCCGCCCGCGGCCCCTCGGTCGTCACGACCCGGTGCAGCGACGGCCCGTCGACGAACTCGCTCACGATGTAGGGGCGGTCACCCGCCACGTCGGCGTCCAGGATCGCGGCCGTGCAGAACTCCGCGACGCGCTTGGCCGTCTCCAGCTCGCGCAGGAACCGCGACCGCGCCTCGGTCTCGGGGCCGAAGCCGCCGTTCAGCAGCTTGACCGCGACCCGCCCGTGCGCGCCGCGCCCGTCCTCGCCGAGGAAGACCACGCCCTGGCCGCCCTCGCCGAGCCGGCCGAGCAGCCGGTACGGGCCGAGCCGCTCGGGGTCTCCGGGACGCAGGGTGCCCGCCGCCGACATGTACGCCTCCCGTTTCGGCGAGACCCGCGTCGGCGAGCCCGGTTCCTATAGATTCCTGCAGTATCTCCCACAGAGCCATGCGCAGAGGACCCGAGGAACACACGTGTCGGACCAGCCCCCGCCGCCGCCTCCCGAGCAGCCGCCGCCCTACCCCGGTGCCTACGGCGGGCCACCTGGGCCTCCTCCCGGGCAGCCGCCGGGCCCGCCGCCGCCCGGAACGCCGCCCGGCGGCGGCTACGACCCGCGCTACGGGTACGGTCCCCCGGGCGTGCCGTACGGCACGGCCGGCCCCGCCCCCGGCGAGGAGACGACCTGGGCGATCTTCGCCTACGTCGGCAACGTCCTGATCGGCTTCCTGCCGCCGCTGGTCATCTACCTGTGGAAGAAGAACCTCTCGCCCTTCACCCGGTTCCACGCGGCGCAGTCGATGAACTACCAGCTCACCATGCTGATCCATCTGGTGGCGGTGGCGGCGGTCTGCGTGCCGCCGGCCATCCTGCTGGACGCGCCCGCGTTCCTCGCCCTGTTCATCCTCCCGTACCTGGAGCTGCTGTTCGGCGGGTGGGTGTTCCTCATCCTGGGCGCGGTGAAGGCCGGCAAGGGCCAGTACTACCGGTTCCCGACCTTCTTCTGCTTCCGCATGATCCGCTAGAGCCGCTGCGAGGTCGCAGGGACGGGCTCACAGGGCCGGGAGGGCTCACAGATACGAGCGGGCGTACTCGTCCAGGACCGGCAGGACGGTGTCGCGGTCGCCGCCGGTGACCCGCAGCACGACCTCCTCGATCCCGAGCGAGGCGTAGTAGGCGAGCTTCTCCGGGGTGGGCAGCGTCCCGAACGGGATGACCGGCACGGGGTCCCGCCCCGCCTCCGCGCAGGCGCGGCGCAGGGCGGGCAGCGCCTCGCGGATGCCTGCGCCGCCGATCGGCAGCCATCCGTCCCCGTACTCGGCGAGGTGCGCGAACAGCGTGGGCCCGGCCGCGCCGCCGAGGAGCACGGGGATCCGGCGGGACGGCTTGGGCCACGACCAGCTCGCGTCGAAGCGCACGAACTCGCCCGCGAAGGACGCCTCGTCGTCCGTCCACAGGGCCCGCATGGCGAGGACGTGCTCGCGCGCCACGGCCCGCCGCCGCTTCCAGGGGACGCCGTGGTCGGCGCCCTCCTCGGCGTTCCATCCGTAGCCGACGCCGAGCGCGACCCGGCCCGGCGCGAGCCGGTCGAGGGTGGCGACGGCCTTGGCCGTGACGATCGGGTCGCGCTGCGCGGGCAGCAGGATGCCGGTGCCGAGCGTGATCCGCTCGGTGGCGACGGCCGCGGCGGCGAGCGAGACCAGCGGGTCGAGCGTGCGGGCGTACTCCTCGGGCAGGCTCTCGGCGCCCGTCGGCGGCGCGGTCTCGCGGGCCACCGGGATGTGGGTGTGCTCGGGGACGTAGAGCGAGGCGAACCCGCGGCCCTCCGCCTCCGCCGCCAGCTCGTGCGGAGCCATCGTCCGGTCGGTGGCGAACATCGTGATTCCGAGCCGCATGCCGCTCCTCTCCCAGGGGTCGCGGGGCACCCTACGGCGCGGCCCGCCGGATGGTCGCGGCGGTCTCGCTCAGCGGCCGAACGCGCACACGGCCACCGTCGCGTCGTCGTGGATCTTGGTCCGCGGCCACCGGGCGGCCCGCGGGTCGGTCCGCTCGGCCTCCCGCGTCCGCCCGATCAGGCCGGCGGGCCCCGGGTCCACCGCCAGCGCGGCCAGGCCGGCCCAGTCGGTGGCGCCGAACATGTCGGCGAGCCGAGTCGCGCCGTCGGTCAGCAGCACCGCGCGGCTCAGCTCGGCCGCCGGGACGGTGCCGGCGATCGCGGCGTCGGCGACGGCGGGATCGGCGGCGGCGTAGTGCCGGCCACCGGTGATCTCCCGCACCCCGTCCCCTCCCTCCAGCAGGACGGTCGAGTCGGCGAGCACCAGGTAGTCGACCAGTTCGCCGCGCAGCCGCAGCGCCAGCACGGTCGCCGCCGGTGTCGTGGGGACGCGCAGATCGCAGCTCAGCCGGTGGGCGGCGGCCACGTCCGCGATCGCGCCGGCGAGGCGCGCCACCAGCGGGCGCGTGCCGGGACGGTGCGCGCCCTCGGGCGGGCCCACCGGCGAGCCGGCCGGCGGTCCGAGGCCGTCCAGCATCCGCGCGAGCAGCCGGGTGCCGAGCGACCGCGCGTACCAGGCGGTCCCGTGCACGCACCCGAGGTCGGTGCCGAGCGGCAGCCCGCACCCGTCGAGGACCACGACCGCTCCCGCCGCCGCGGCCACGAAGTCCTCGTTGGGCCGCTCGGGGCTCCCCTGATCCGTCGCCCATTCCACCCGCACGCGTTCCCGCCCTCCGTCGCCCGGGTCCCAGTATGGGGTCAGGCTCGGCCGGGTGCGGCGCGGCCGCCGACGCGGGCCACGGCCCGGACGGGGGCGCCGTCCGCCCCCGCGAGCGCGAGGGGGAAGAGCGAGACCTCGATCGCGCGGCCCGCGGCCCGGGCGTCGATGAGGCGCTCCAGGCCGGTGAGGTTCTCCGCGATCACGGCGCCCGCCCCGCAGAGCACCCGGTGGGCCGCCAGGGAGAAGTCGTCGGAGCCGGGCGGCGGGGTGCGGTCGACGCTGAGGGCGTCGATGCCGACCGTCCGGACCCCGGCGGCGGCGATCGCCTCCGCGGTCTCCGGCGAGAGAAAGGGATGGGCCAGGTAGCCGCCGGTCCCCCAGTGCTCCGGCCAGCCGGTCGCGATGAGCAGGACGTCACCGGGAGCGAGGCCGGGCGGGACGGCGTCCGGCGGTATCGCCGTGCGGGGCGGCAGCCCCCGGACGTCCATCACCACCGCCGGGCCCGTGAAGCGCTCCAGCGGCAGCTCGTCCAGTTTCGGCAGCGTGTCGTCGATGTGGAAAGGAGCGTCCACGTGGGTGCCGGTCTGCGAGCCCATGTGCAGGCGCAGGACGTTCACTCCCGCGTCGGCGACGGTGAGCGCCGGCACGGCCTCCACCTCCGGGTCTCCCGGATAGACCGGCATGCCCGACACGACCGGGACCGAGAGGTCGACCAGCTCAACGCCCATGAAACCGATTATCCCGGCCGGAGGCCCACCCGGTAGCGTTGCGCCGTGTTGCCACATGTGACCGCCATCCGATACGTGACGCCGCTGCGCGAGGGCGGTTCGCTGCCGGGCGTCGTCGAGGCCGACGATCTCGGCACCTACGTGATGAAGTTCCACGGGGCCGGGCAGGGGCGCAAGGCGCTGATCGCCGAGGTGATCGCCGGCGAGCTGGCGCGCGGGCTCGGCCTGCGGGTGCCCGACCAGGTGCTCATCGACCTCGACCCGGCGATCGGGCGGCACGAGCCCGACCCCGACGTGCAGGACCTCCTCAAGGCCAGCCCCGGCTGGAACCTCGGCGTCGACTTCCTCCCGGGGTCGCTCGGCTTCGACCCGCTCGGCTGGACGCCCGACCCCGGCTTCGCGTCGCGGGTGCTGTGGTTCGACGCGTTCATCGGCAACGTGGACCGGAGCTGGCGCAACCCCAACATGCTCGTCTGGCACGGCGACGTGTGGCTCATCGACCACGGCGCGAGCCTCATCTTCCACCACGCGTGGACGAACGCGGCGCGGCTGTTCTCCGGCCCGTACGACGTCGACGACCACGTCCTCACCCCGTACGCGACCGCGCTGCGGGACGCCGAGGCCGAGCTCGCCCCGAAGATCACCGAGGGGCTGCTGCGCGAGGTGATCGAGCTGGTGCCCGACCGCTGGCTGGAGGGCGAGCCCGGCTTCGCCGGCCCGCGCGCCGTCCGGGACGCCTACCTCGACATCCTGCTCCCGCGGGCCGGCAAGCCGCGCGACTGGCTGCCCGACCCGGATATCGGCGGCCGCCGCCCGGACACCTCCGCGCGGCGCGGCCAGAACCGCCCCGACTGGCTCGGCGGTACCGCATGAGCCGCGACCGGGTGAGGACCAACATCAGGACGGCCGCCGAGCCGACGGTGTTCGAGTACGCCGCGCTGCGCGTCGTGCCGCGCGTCGAGCGGGGCGAGGCCATGAACGTGGGGGTGGTGGTGTACTGCCGCGCCCTCGACTACCTGGGGTGCCGCACGCACCTGGACGAGAGGCGCCTGCTCGCCCTGGACCCGGCGCTGAACCTCGACGGCGTCCGGGCCGCGCTCAAGGCCGTGGACGCGATCTGCCGCGGCGGCGAAGAAGCCGGCCAGGCGGCGGCGGAGGCGCCGGGCGCGCGGTTCCGCTGGCTCACCGCGCCGCGCAGCACGATCGTCCAGCCGGGGCCGGTGCACGCCGGCCTCACCGAGGATCCGGCCGCCGAGCTCGACCGGCTCCTCGACCTGCTCGTCAGGTAGCGGCGGGCCGGGCGCCGGTCACGTCCACTCCCAGCGGATGCCGTGGTACCCGGCGGCCATGCCGAACTCGATGAAGTGGACGCTGTGGTAGCTCGACAGGCGCAGGTCGGCGGTGTCCTTGAGCGCGGTGTGGCCGTCGGGCCGCCACGTCCGGTAGCAGCGGGCGGGCAGCGCCGCGGGATGGAACCGCACCTCGATGAGGTACTCGTGCTGGGGGGCGCGGAAGCCGCGCCCCTCCTCGGTCACCGGCGGGCCCGTCTCGTCGAACCCGAAGCCGAACTCCACCAGGTACGTCTCGCCGCGGCCGAGCGCCCGGTCGAAGAGCAGCTCGGCGGCGATCAGGCCGCTGGACTCGTCCATCCGGACCCGGCCGAACCGGCAGCCGCGCACGGTGCGGGACGACGGCAGGACGCCCTGCGGATGGTGGTAGACGGCGGTCCAGCGGTCGGCGCCGCGCTGCTGGGCCTGGAACACCGCGCGGACCCGCACCTCGCGCAGCTCGCGGCGGCGGCCGAGGATGTACTGGTCGTGCATGCTGAGGCCGGTGAGCTGCCGTTCGCCGCGGTCGCCGATCTCGTCGAGCAGGTCGCGCACGCCCGGCTCGGGGCACAGCTCCTCGACCGGCCGCCACGTGCCCGCGGGGCGCTCGGCCGTCGGCCGCAGCAGCGTCAGCAGCGAATGGCGCGGCAGTTCGAGGATGGTCTCCAGGCCGCGCACGGCGCGCAGCGAGTCGGCGCGCTCGGGTCTCGTCCGGCCGCGCTGCCAGTAGCTCAGCGTGGACAGGCTGACGGCGATGCCCTGCTCCTCCAGGCGGCGCCGCAGCGAGTCGAGACTCAGCCCGCGGGCCTGGATGGCGGCGTGAAGGGCGACGTTGAACGGACCGTAGTGGAGGACCTGTAGGAGATCGTCCTCTGCGACACTCTGCACTTTCCGGCCTCCGGATCGGCTCCGGCCGGCCCCCGCGCGACGGCCTTGACTCCTGCGATTGCTACCACCGCGCTCACTGTAAGGCCCCCGGGGCCGGTTGCCAACAGGTGAGCTGCGCCATCAGTGCCATTCCCATTCGATCCCGACGATGCCGCGCCGGACGGCGCCGACCGCGATGTTCGCGCTGCCGGACGTGCCGATCCACAGCTCGCCGAGCCGCCGCCGTGGGGCCGCGGAGGTCTCGGCGGTGAAGCCGTAGCAGCGCGCCGGGAGCCGGTCGCCGGCGAACTGGACGATCGCCACGTAGTCGTGGACGGGATGGGAGAACCGCCGGTCGTAGCTGTCGCACGGCGGCTGGGCGACCCGCCCGAGCTCGTACTCGACGACCGCGGTGTCGCCCGCCGACAGCACCCGGTCGAAGACCAGCTCGAACGCGACCAGCCCGCCCTCGGCGCGGACCCGGCCGGGCCGGCAGTACCGCAGGCCTCCGAGGCGGGCCGCGCCGTCGTCCGGCTCGTCCTCCGCGCGGGAGCGGTCCCCCGTCTGGTGGACGCAGACGACGCGGTCGACGTCGTCGCCCGCGGCGCGCAGGACGGTGCGCACCGACAGCGTCCAGCAGCGGCGGGCCTCGTCCAGCCGGTAGACGTCGTGGATGCTGAGCCGTTCGAGCCGGTGGTCGCCCGACCGGTCGAGCTGGCCGACGAGGCAGGCGTAGCGCTCCGGGTCGGACCACAGGTCATGGACCGTGCGGTCTCTCTCCCCGGTGCCGGCCCGGCCCGGCGCCGGTGCGGCGCGCACCCCGCGGACCGCCACGGCCTCGGCCGCCGGGTCGTCCAGCAGGTCGGTGAGGCCGCCGGGCGGCACCTGGAGGATCTCCTCCAGCGCGGCGACGACCGTGCGCGACCGCGGGCGGCTGCGGCCCCGCTGCCAGTAGCTGAGCGTGGCGACGCTGACCGTCAGGCCCTGGCTGCCGAGCCGGTGCCGGATCCGGTCGAGGGTCAGCCCGCTCGCCTGGACGGCCTGCCGCAACGCGCCGGCGAACTCCACGGCCGGATGGTACCCGCCCCGCAAGATCGATTCAGAGAACCGGGCAGATCAGGCACGCAGCGACAAATCAGAAGACATCAGAACAGGATCGAGGTGAACGAGCCCAGCTCGGTGAAGCCGACCCTCCGGTAGGCCGCCCGCGCCCGCGTGTTGTAGTCGTTGACGTACAGCGACACGGTCGGCGCGATGGTGCGCAGCGCCTCCCGCACCACCGCCGACATCCCGGTCTCCGACAGGCCCCGGCCGCGCAGGTCCGGCGGCACCCACACGCCCTGCACCTGGCAGGCCCGCGGGGTGACGGCGCCGACCTCGGCCTTGAACATGACGCGGCCGTCCTCGATGCGGGCGAACGCGCGGCCGTCGCGGATCAGCTCGGCGACGCGGGCGCGGTAGAGCACTCCCCCGTCGCCGGCGTTCGGCGACACCCCGACCTCCTCGGTGAACATCGCCACGCAGGCCGGGTAGACGATGTCGAACTCCTCCATCCGGACGCGCCGGACCCGCGGGTCGGCGGGCACGGCGGGGACCGCGGAGGTGGCCATCACCGGCTGGACGGCGCGGACGGCCCGGGCCGGCCCCCAGTAGGGCGCGAGGATCTCCCACAGGTCGCCGACCGCGTCCACGGGGCCCACGATGGACGAACAGCGCCGTCCCTGGGCCTGGGCCCGCTCGGCGAACGCGCGGACCGCCTCGGGGCCGGCCTCGACGGGGATGAGGTTCGCGCCGGAGTAGCACAGCGAGACGAGCCGCCCGTCGCGCAGGTAGCCCCACATCTGGGCGCCGAGCCGGCGCGGGTCGAGCCCCGCGGCGTGCACGCGGGAGCTGACGAACACGTTGGACACCGGGTCGGCGTCCAGGATCGCGAGGGCCTCCGCCCGGTGCCGGTCGTCCAGCACGCGCACCGGCATCGAGCCCAGCATGCGCACGGCTACCGGCCCCTGGACGGGCGCGGCCTCCGGTCGGCCCTCACCACAGAAAGCTCCACGTGGACAAGCCTATGTCGTCCAGGGGCCGCGTACCCCCACCGGCTCCGGTCACGCTTCGATCGGGCGCCGGGTCACGGGTGGGTGGCCACCACCCGCCCGGTCTCCCGTGCGGTCGCGCCCTTCGCGGGCTGGGGCGCGGGCCCGCGCGCGCACCTCGCGTCGGGGCCGGGCCGGGACGCGGGCACCCGGCCGGTCGCGAAGTAGCCGGCGACGGCCCCGTCGACGCACTCGTCCCCGCCCAGCGTGACGCCGTGGTCGCGCCCGCCGGTCTGCACGAGCAGCCTGGACGTGGGGAGCCTGCGGTGCATCTCCAGCGCGCCCCGGTAGGGGGTCGCGGCGTCCTCGCTGCCCTGGACGAGCAGGATCGGCGGCAGTGACGAGGCGCCCTTCACCCGCGGCGGCGGCCCGCCCGGAACCGGCCAGAAGGCGCACGGCGCGTTGTACCAGGTGTTGCTCCAGGTCTCGAACCGGTAGCCCTGGTCGAAGAGGCGCCGGCTGTCGGCGTGCCAGCGGGCCCAGTCGCGCGGCCAGGGCGCATCGCGGCACTCGACGGCGACGTACATGGTGTAGTTGTTCTGGTCGAGCCGCCCCGGCGGCTGCCACGCCTTGCGCAGCGGCCCGGGGTCGTGCCGGACGACGAAGGCGGACAGGGCGCTCGCGTGCGACGCCCAGGAGTGCTCGCCGTAGCCGTCGGCGAGGAACACGTCGTCCAACTCGGACGGGCCGATCTTCCCGTCGACGGGCCGGGCCTCGAGCGCGGCGCGGGCCTTGGCGTAGGCGGCGGCGACCTTCTGCTCGGTCCTCCCGAGCCGGTACACGGCGTGGTGCCGGGCGATCCAGGAGAAGTACGCGCGGATGCTCTTCTCGAACGCGACGTTCTGGTCGAGGTTGTTGCCGTACCAGACGCCGCTCGGCCGGACGACGCTGTCGAGCACCATGCGGCGGACCCGCCCGGGGAACATCGTCGCGTACACCGCGCCGAGGTAGCTGCCGTACGAGTACCCGAAATAGCTGATCTTCTTCTGACCGAGGGCGGCGCGGATCGCGTCCAGGTCGCGGACGGCGTCGGCGGTGCCCATGTGCGGCAGGAGCCTGCGGTACTTGCGGGCGCAGTCGCCGGCGTAGGCCTTGGCCCTGGCGGTCCAGGCCCGCTCCTCCGCGGCGTTCGCGGGGATGGTGTCGGGGCGTGCCCGGCCCGGGTCCTGGTAGCTCGGGTCGCAGGTCAGCGCCGGTTTGCTCGCGCCGACGCCGCGCGGGTCGAAGCCGATCCAGTCGTAGGACGCGGCGACCTGCTTCGGGAGCCTGCGGGCGAAGAAGCCGGACAGGTCGCGTCCGTGCGCGCCGGGCCCGCCGCGGTTGAGCAGCACCGCGCCCTTGTACGTGCGGCCGGTGTGCCGGGCGCGGGTCAGCGCGAGCGCGATGTGCTCGCCCCGGGGCCGCGCGTGGTCGAGCGGCACGCTGAGGGAGGCGCACTCCAGGCCTTTGAGCCGGGTGCCCTCGACCGGGTCCTTGGCGGGGCAGGGCTTCCACGCGAGGCCGGCGGGCCTCGGCTCGGGACGGGGCGCGGTCCGGGCGGCGGCCGGCGTCCCCTGGAGGGCGACTCCGAGCGTGAGTGCGGTGGCGGCCGTCCCGGCGGCGGCCTTCTTTCCAGCGTCTTTCAGCACCTTCGATTTCTACAGGCGCGAGGCCCTGAACAGCGCGAACTCCCACATCGCGCGATTCCGGCCGCAACCGGCGGAAACGAGCGCGGCGTGCCCGGCCCCGTCCCGCGTAGGGGACGGAGCCGGGCACGCCGCAGTGGTGTGCTACCCGCGTGTTACGGGCGCCCGACCGGGAGGTCCTTGCCCGCGGCGGCGCGGGCCGCCTTCGCGGTCATGGCGGTCGGGTCGGGGTCGTTCAGCTCCGGAACGGCCTTGCAGTAGGCGTCCGGACCGCGGTGGCTCGCCGGCAGCGCGCCCGTGTCGAGGTACGCGGCGACCTTGTCGTCCAGGCAGACGTTGCCGTTGAGCGTGTTGGCGTGGGTCTTGCCGCCGACCTCGAACACCAGCCGGGAGGACGGGAAGACCTTGTGCATCTCCAGGCCGCCCGCGACCGGCGTCGCCCCGTCCTGCGTGGACTGGACGAGCAGCATGCCGGGCAGCCCCTTGGCGCCCTTCAGCTTGAACTCCGGACCGCCCTTGAACGGCCAGAAGGCGACGGGGGCGTTGTACCAGACGTTGCCCCAGGTGACGAACCGGTAGCCCTGCTTGTAGAGCTTCACGGCGTCGCGGTGCCACGTGCTCCAGTTGCGCGGCCACTTGGCGTCGGCGGCCTGGACGGCGTTGTAGACGGCGAAGCCGTTGTCGTCGCCGCCGGGGCTGAGCCAGTCGAGGAGCCCGGACGGGTCCTTGTCGTTGGCCCACGCCGAGAGCGCCTGCGCGAACGGGATGTAGAAGCCCGTGTTGTAGCCGGCGGACAGGACGATGTCGTCCAGCTCGTCCGGGCCGATCTTGCCGCCGATGGACGCCTTCTTCGCCGCCGTGCGGACGGCGTAGTACTTCGCCTCAACGGCCTTCGCGCTCGTGCCGAGGTGGTAGACCGAGTCGTACTTGGCGATCCAGGCCCACCAGGCCTTCATGTTGCGCTCGAACGCCTTGTCCTGTTCGAGCTGGGCGTCGTACCAGACCGTCTTCGGGTTGACGTTGCCGTCCAGCACCATCCGGTTCACGCGGTTGGGGAACAGCGTGGCGTAGGTGGCGCCGAAGTAGGTGCCGTAGGAGAAGCCGTACCAGCTGATCTTCTGCTGGCCGAGGGCGGCGCGGATCGCGTCGACGTCGCGCGCGGCGTCGGTGGTGCGCATGTGCGGCAGCATCCAGCCGAACTTCTTCGCGCAGTCCTGCGCGTACTTCTTCGACTTGGCGATCCAGGCCTTCTCCTCCTTCCACGACGCGGGGTTGTAGTCCGGGCGGATCGGGTCGGAGAAGTTCGGGTCGCAGGTCAGCGCGGGCTTGCTGGAGCCGACCCCGCGCGGGTCGAACCCGATGATGTCGTACTTGGCCGCGACGTCGGCGTGGCCGGTGCCGCCGATCCAGCGGGCGAGGGCCGGGGAGTACGCCAGGCCGGAGCCGCCGGGACCGCCCGGGTTCACGAACAGGGCGCCCTGGTAGTTCTTCTCGTCGGTGTGCTTGAAGCGCGACACCGCGATGGAGATCTTGCGCCCGCCGGGCCTGGAGTGGTCGAGGGGGACCTCGACCTGGGCGCACTGGGCCTGGTTCATGGGGTCGTCGGGGCCGCTGACCTCGCACTTGCCCCAGGCGATGCCCTTGGCGGCACCGGCGGGGCCGGTGTCCGCGCTCGCGGAGACGGCGACGCCCGCGCCGCCTGCCGTCACGACCAGCGCGGTCGCGACGAGGATGGTTCTCTTCACGTGACCCCCTCAGATCGGCGGCCCCGGACGCCCGGCACGGGCCGGAGGGGGGAGCGACGCCGATGCGTTGCGGATGTGTACTGCGACATGGATGCGCCGGCCGCGCCGGGCCCCGGAGATCGCTCCCCGGGGCCCCACGCGGACGGCCCTGTGCCGACGGCCTGGCGGCCGGGCCTCAGCGGATGACGTCGGCCTTCAGGCGCGCGGCCTTCTGCGAAGCCGAACCGCTCAGCGTCCTGGCGGTCGCCGACGACGGCGGCGTCGGGTCGCCGAGCTGCGGAACGTGCACGGTGCGCTGCCCCGGACGCTCTCCCCGCAGGAAGTAGGCGTCGAAGTAGGCGTCCACCTCGGCGGAACCGCGGTGGACGATGCAGTGCGTGCGGTCACCGTCCTGGACGACCAGGCGCGAGCCCTTGAGCCGGCGCTGCAGCTCCAGCGCACCCTCGTACGGGGTGGCCGCGTCGGCGGTCGACTGGAACATCAGGATGTTCTTCGGCAGGTCGCGCGTGTGGCCGATGTTCACCGGCTTGCCGGCCTTGGCGGGCCAGAACAGGCAGGGCGCGTTGAACCAGGCGTTGCTCCACGTCATGAACGGGTGCTTGCGGTTGATCTTCTCGTTGTCCCGCTGCCACTTCTTCCAGCTCAGCGGCCACTGGGCGTCGGTGCACTCGGTCGCGGCGTACATCGCGTAGCCGTTGTCGTCGGACTCGCCGGACGTCGGGGAGCCGAACGTCCCGGCGAACGTGGCGGTGTCGCCGGTCTTGAAGGCGGCGAGGCCGGCGGCGTAGCCGTGCCAGATGGCCTGGCTGCGGCGGTAGGCGGCGTTCAGGATCACGTCGGTCAGCTCGTCCGGTCCGACGGCGAACTGCTGCCCGCTGTCGGGGTCGGTGAAGTAGACCGGCTTGTCCTTGAGCTTGCCGCGCAGGTCGTAGAAGAAGCTCCGCACCTTCTTCTGCGTCGCGCCCAGGTGGTACACCGAGTCGTACTTGGCGATCCAGCCGAAGTAGTACTCGATGTTCTTGTCGAAGGCGATGTCCTGGTTGAGGTTGGCCTGGTACCAGACGCCGGACGGGCCGACGTTGCCGTCGAGGACCATCTTGTCGACGTTCTTCGGGTACACGGTGGCGTAGGCCGAGCCGAGGTAGGTGCCGTAGGAGGCGCCGTAGTAGTCGAGCTTGTCGCCGCCGAGCGCCTTGCGGATCGTCTCCACGTCGTTCACCGAGTCGATGGTCTTGACGTGGTCCAGCAGCCCGATCTTGTCGGCCTTGCCGCAGTCGTCCGCGTAGCCCTTGGACAGCTTCAGCCAGGTGGCGACGGACGTGCGGTCGCCGGTGCCGTAGTCGGGCCTCGGGGCGTTGGTGTAGGTGGGGTCGCAGCTCAGCGCGGGGACGCTCATGCCGACGCCGCGCGGGTCGAACCCGATGACGTTGTAGGCCTCCCGCATCGGGGCGGAGTTCTGCGCGAACACGCGCGGCCCGAAGAGCGCGCCGCCGCCCCCGGGGCCACCCGGGTTGACGACGATGTCGCCCTTCGCCTTGCCCTCGCCGGTGTGCGGCGTCCTGGTGAGCTGGAGCGTGATCTTCTTGCCCTGCGGCTTGGCGTAGTCCAGGGGCACCGACAGCTCGGCGCACTGCACGATCTTGGAGACCGGGTACAGGGCGTCGTAGAGGTCGTGCACCGTCTGGACGAAGTCGGTGGGGCAGGCGTGCCATTTGAGCGCGGCGGGGTTGAAGCCTCCGGCCGTTCCGGCGGATGGACCCGCGGCCTGTGCGCTTGTGGCGCCGAGGCCGGTGAGACCGAGCCCGGCCACCGCGGCCACGACAACGATCCTCTTCACATATCCCCCTATCGTGCCGACTCCGGTTGAGTCAGACATACGGGTAAATGAGTGAAGATTGTTGCGGTTCGGGCATCCGGCTCGACAGGTCCTGATCAGAGTGGATGCCGAATCGTGACAAGATCAGCGGAACTCCGTGATATGCAGGATCGTTCCGGATCCGGGATCGCGGCCCGCGGTCCCCGGGCATGCGAAAGGGCCCCGGGTCGACCACCCGGGGCCCTTCGGACGCTACGGCGTCAGCGCATCGGCGGGATCAGCCGACCACCACGTCGGCGCCGGGGCCGGAGACCGAGCCGTCCTCGCCGATCTCGATGCCCATCTCGTCGGCGATCCGCATGGCCTCCTCGATCAGCGTCTCGACGATCTGCGACTCGGGGACGGTCTTGACGACCTGCCCCTTCACGAAGATCTGGCCCTTGCCGTTGCCGGACGCGACGCCGAGGTCGGCTTCGCGAGCCTCGCCCGGCCCGTTCACCACGCAGCCCATCACCGCGACGCGCAGCGGGACGGGGAAGTCCTTCAGCCCGGCGGTGACCTGCTCGGCGAGCGAGTAGACGTCCACCTGCGCGCGCCCGCAGGACGGGCAGGACACGATCTCCAGGCCGCGGGTGCGCAGCCCGAGCGACTCCAGGATCGCCGCGCCGACCTTGACCTCCTCGACCGGCGGCGCCGACAGCGACACCCGGATCGTGTCGCCGATGCCCTCCGCGAGCAGCGCGCCGAACGCGACCGCCGACTTGATCGTGCCCTGGAACGCCGGGCCGGCCTCGGTGACGCCGAGGTGCAGCGGGTAGTCGCAGGCCGCCGCCAGCTTCCGGTACGCCTCGATCATCACGACCGGGTCGTTGTGCTTGACGGAGATCTTGATGTCGCGGAAGTCGTGCTCCTCGAACAGCGAGCACTCCCACAGCGCCGACTCCACGAGCGCGTCGGGAGTGGCCTTGCCGTGCTTCTCCAGCAGCCGCTTGTCGAGCGAGCCGGCGTTCACCCCGATCCGGATCGGCACGCCCGCGTCCTTGGCGGCGCGCGCGATCTCGCCGACCTTGTCGTCGAACTTCTTGATGTTGCCGGGGTTGACCCGGACGGCCGCGCAGCCCGCGTCGATCGCCGCGAACACGTACTTGGGCTGGAAGTGGATGTCGGCGATGACGGGGATCGGCGACTTGCGGGCGATCGCCGGCAGCGCGTCGGCGTCGTCCTGCGACGGCACCGCGACCCGGACGATCTGGCAGCCGGACGCGGTCAGCTCCGCGATCTGCTGGAGCGTGGCGTTCACGTCGGCGGTGAGCGTGGTGGTCATGGACTGCACCGACACCGGCGCGTCGCCCCCGACCGGAACGTTCCCGACCATGATCTGCCGGGATGCGCGGCGGGGCGCGATCGGACCCGGCGCCCCCTGCCCGTCGCCTTCGCCGCGGACGCTCGGAATTCCCAGTGAAACGCTCATCCCTCTCCTCTGACTTGCGGCCCCGTACAAAGCCTAGGCGCCCTGCGCCGCTGAGTTGACGCCGCGCGGCATATATCACTGTGAGCATTTGACCCCGGAACGTGAACATTTTGGGTCATTCCGGTAGCCGGAGCGGATTGAACAGGTCGGCGAGGATCAGCAGCACCCCGAGTCCCACGAGCACCAGGACGGCCAGGTATGTCAAGGGCAGCAGCCGGGTCATGTCGACCGTGCCCGGATCCGGCCGCCCCCGGATCCGGTTGACGCCGGCGCGCGCCCGCTCGTAGGCGACGACCGCGAGGTGGCCGCCGTCCAGCGGCAGCAGGGGCAGGACGTTCAGCGCGCCGAGGAAGATGTTCACCGACACGACCAGCGACAGGTACAGGGCGAGCTTGTCCCGCGTGGAGCTGTCGGAGGCGAAGATCTGCCCGGACACGTCGGTCGCGCCGACCACGCTGCCGACCTGGCCGCCCGGCGTGCTCTCCCGCTCGGGCGTGAACAGCTTCGGCACGGCGGACGGCAGGTCCGCCGCGACCTCGCCGATCCCGGCGACGGTCCGGCCGATGCCCTGTCCGGCGAAGACGGCCGCGTTCAGCGGGCCGGTCCGCTCGTACCCGGCGCCGACGACCTTCGCGGACATGCCGACGAACGGCCGCCCGTCCACGTCCGCCAGGGTGATGGGCAGAGTCACCGGCCGCGGCGTGCCCGGCCGCTGGACGACCACCTGGACCGTCTGCCCCGGCTTCGCGTCGTCGATCGCCCCGGTGAGGCCGTCCCAGTCGGACACCGGCGTGCCGCCGAAGGAGACGACGCGGTCGCCCGCGCGCAGCCCCGCGACGGCCGCCGGGGACCGCGGGCGGTCGCCGCCGCAATCGCTCGTCATCGCGGCCGGCACGCAGGGCGTGACCTCCTCCACCGTGCTGGTCACCGTGCCGGACTCGCGCACCCCGACCGTCATGGCCATCACCATGAGCAGCAGGAACGCGAACGCGAAGTTGGCGACGACGCCCGCGACGATGACCACCGCGCGGCGGCCGGCCGGCTGCCGGTAGAAGGCGCGCGGGCGGTCCGCCGGGGCGATCTCCTCCAGCGGCGTGTAGCCGACGATCTTGACGAAGCCGCCCAGCGGGATCGCCTTCACCCCGTACTCGGTCTCGCCGCGCCGGACGGACCACAGGGTCGGCCCGAAACCCACGAAGTACTGGGTGGCCTTCATGCCGAACCGCTTGGCGGTCAGCAGGTGCCCGCCCTCGTGCAGCATCACCGACACCAGCAGCGCGACGACGAACGCCACGGCGCCGAGGACGAAGGCCATCGGGTCTCCTCGGGGTCGGTCCCGAGGCGGGCCCCGGGTCAGCCGGTTCCGGTCAGTTCCGCGGTCCGGGCCCGCGCCCATCCGTCCGCCGCGAGGACGTCGTCCAGCGACAGGTCTGCGGTGGCTCCGGAACCGTGCTCCTCCACTACCCGCGCGATCGTGTCGACTATCCCGAGGAACGGAAGCCGTCCGGCGCGGAACGCGTCCACACATTCCTCGTTGGCGGCGTTGTAAACCGCCGGGACGGTACCGCCCAGCTCACCGGCGTGCCGCGCCAGCGCGACGGCCGGGAACGCCTCGTCGTCGAGCGGGAACAGCTCCCAGGTGTGGGCCCTCGTCCAGTCGAGGCCGGGCGCGGCGTCCGGGACGCGGTCGGGCCAGTCGATCCCGAGCGCGATCGGCAGCCGCATGTCGGGCGGGCTGACCTGGGCGAGCGTGGAGCCGTCGGTGAACTCGACCATCGAGTGGACGACCGACTGCGGGTGCACCATGACCTCGATCCGGTCCATCGGGACGTCGAAGAGCAGGTGCGCCTCGATGACCTCCAGGCCCTTGTTGACGAGGGTCGCGGAGTTGATCGTGACGACCGGGCCCATGTCCCAGGTGGGGTGGTTCATCGCCTCCTCGGGGGTGACCTCGGCCAGCTCGGCGCGGCGGCGCCCGCGGAACGGGCCGCCGCTCGCGGTCAGCACGAGCCGCCGCACCTCCTCGGCGCGCCCGCCGCGCAGGCACTGGGCGAGCGCCGAGTGCTCGGAGTCGACGGGGACGATCTGCCCCGGCCGCGCCCGCTCCTTGACGAGGGGGCCGCCGATGATGAGCGACTCCTTGTTGGCGAGGGCGAGCGTCCGGCCCGCGTCCAGCGCGGCGAGGGTCGAGGCGAGGCCGAGGGCTCCGGTCACCCCGTTCAGCACCACGTCGCACCGCCACGCGGCGACCTCGGCGACCGCGTCCGGTCCCGCCGCGATCTTGGGTAGGGGGTAGTCGCCGGTGGCGTAGCCGCGCCGTTTCGCCTCGGCGTAGAAGGCGAGCTGGAGCTCCTGCGCGGCGGACGCCTTGGCCACCGCGACGACCTCGGGACGGAACTCCAGCGCCTGCGCGGCCAGCAGGTCGACCCGGCCGCCGCCCGCCGCGAGGCCGGTCACCCGGAACCGGCCGGGGTTGCGGCGGATCACGTCGAGCGCCTGGGTGCCGATCGAACCGGTGGAGCCGAGGACGGCGACCTCGCGGACGGTCGCGTCGGGGCTGGGTGCAGACATCACCGTCCCATTGTCGGGCATCGGCCCGGTCAACTCCCGGCGGCGTCGTAGGCGTGCCGCGCCCGCTCCACCTTCTCCAGGTTCTCCGCGGACCACTCGGCGAGCGACGCGAACAGCGGCGCGAGGCTGCGTCCCAGCTCGCTGATCTCGTACTCGACGCGCGGCGGCACCTCGGGGTGGTAGGTGCGGACGACGAGCCCGTCGCGCTCCATCTGCCGGAGCCGCTGCGTCAGCACCTTCGGCGTGATGGAGCCGATGCGGCGCTGCAGCTCGACGAACCGCTGCCGGCCGTACTCGTGCAGCGTCCACAGGATCGGGGTCGTCCACCGGCTGAACACGATGTCGACCACAGGGGCGATCGGACAGGCGAGCTCGGCGTCGAGCTCCTCCGCGTTCCACACGGTCCCCACGGCGCCCTCCCGGGTAGTCACTATCTTCTAGGTACCTACTATATCGAGGATGCTAGCTTCGCCGGGTCGCACCGCGACAGCGCCGCCGCGGCGGCGTCAGCGCAGCTCATACGGAGTGACTCATGATCGTTGTCACGGGTGCCACGGGGAACGTCGGACGGCCGCTCGTCCGGGCGCTGGCCGGGGCGGGCGAGGACGTGACGGCCGTGTCCCGGCACGTCCCGGACGATCTGCCGGACGGCGTCCGCCACCGCGCGGCCGACCTCGCCGACCTCGAAACCCTCCGGCCCGCCCTGGACGGAGCGGACGCCCTCTTCCTCCTCATCGCCGGGCCGCTGCTCGGCTCCCCTGCCGGCCCCGGCCCGCGCGACGTCCTCGACGTGGTGAAGGCCTCCGGCGTCGCGAACGTCGTGCTGCTGTCGTCCCAGGGGGCGGGGACGCGCCCGGAGTCGCCCGCCCACGCGCGGCTGAGGGCGTTCGAGGAGGCCGTCCGGGAGTCGGGGCTCGACTGGACGATCCTGCGGCCGGGCGGCTTCGCCAGCAACGCGTACGCGTGGGCGGAGCCCGTCCGCGCGCACCGGTCGGCCGCCGCGCCGTTCGCCGGCGTCGCGCTGCCGTTCGTCGACCCGGCCGACATCGCCGAGGTCGCGGCCGCGGTGCTGCGGGAGGGCGGGCACGCCGGCCGCGTCTACGAGCTCACGGGCCCGGCGCCGGTCACGCCGCGGGACCGCGCGCGGATCATCGGCGAGGCGCTGGGCGAGCCGGTGGCGTTCACCGAGCAGACGCGGGAGGAGGCGAGGGCCCAGATGCTGGAGTTCATGCCCGAGCCGGTCGTCGACGCCACCCTGGACATCCTCGGCGAGCCCACGGCCGCCGAGCGGCGGGTCAGTCCGGACGTGCAGAAGGTCCTCGGCCGCCCGGCGCGGTCGTTCGCGCAGTGGGCCGCCGGCGCCGTCGCCGCGTTCCGCTGAGTCACCGGACGAGCGGGAGCCGCAGGACGAGGCGGGCGCCGTAGGTGCCGTCGGCGACGTACAGGCTCCCGCCGTGGCCGATCGCGATCTGCCGGGCGATCGAGAGACCGAGGCCGCTGCCGCCCTTGTCGCGGCTGCGCGCCGTGTCCAGCCGGGCGAAGCGCTCGAAGACGCGGTCGCGGTCGGCGTGCGGGATGCCGGGGCCGTCGTCGCGCACCTCGACGACGGCGTCCACGCCGTCCGCGCGCGCCTCGACCTCGATCTGCCCGCCCGCGTAGCGCTCGGCGTTGGCGAGCAGGTTGAGGACGACGCGGCAGAGGCGCAGCCGGTTGCCCATCACCATGACCCCCGGCTCCACCTTGACGGTCGTCGGGACGGCGGAGGAGCGGCGGGCGACCTCCGACTCCACCAGCGCGCCGAGGTCGATGCGCTCGCGGACGGGGACGTCGCCGGCGTCGAGGCGGGCGAGCACGAGAAGGTCGTCCACGATGTGGTGCAGGCGCTCGATGTCGGCTAGCGAGGACCGCAGCGTCTCGGCGACGTCCCCGTCCTCGGGGGCGGCGAGGGCGAGCTCGATGCGGGTCCGCAGGCCGGTGATCGGCGTGCGCAGCTCGTGCGAGGCGTCGGAGATGAAGGCGCGCCGCTGGGCGGCCGCGCCGTCCAGCCTGCCGAGCAGGCGGTTCACGTGGCCGGCCAGCCGCTGCACGTCGTCGCCCGTGGCCGGGACGCCGACCCGCTCGCTCAGGTCGGCCTCGTCGAGGTCCTCCAGGTCCCGGCAGAGCCGGCGCACCGGATCCCGCAGCCCGCGGGCGAGGCGGACGACGCCCCAGCCGGCCAGGCACGCGGCGGCCGCGGCCAGCACCGCCATGACCGCCGCAAGCACTCCGGGGCGGCCGACGTCGGCCAGCAGGGCCAGCGCCACGGCCGCCAGGGCCACCACGGCCGCCAGAAGGGAGCCGAGTGCGGTGACCGCGAACGTCACGCGCGCCCGTACGGGGCGGGGCCTGCGCGGCCGGACGCGCCGGAGACCGACGTTCCAGGCAGACATGTCTCCTTTGTACGCAACTGCCGCCCAACGGACGGCAAAGATCCCCGCCCGCGACCGCATAGCCCCGGTCTGCAATCCCCCGCTCCGCGGGGCTTCCGGCGCGGGCCCCGGACGCGCATAGCCCAGCCGATCTTGGACGTCCCGGCGACACGGGATGCTTTGCCGCCCTTTTCACCTTCGGTAACGGAGACCACACCCTTCCCCGCCTATAAAGGAGTGACGTGAAGCCGACTCCCGCCGGGGGATGGAGACATGGGCCAGACAGGCGAGCCGCTCGTCGACCATGGCGGGCTCAGCAGAGCCCAGCGCCTGGGCGACGCATGCGTCGTCTGCCGCAAGAGCTGGCCCCGGCCGCGCGTCCGCGTCGGCCGCCTGCCGGACTCGTCCGGGGTGTTCGCGTGCGACGACTGCGCACCCGCCCCGCCGGCACCCCGCGCACGCCGGGGCCCCAGGGAGCCGTTCACGGACGCCGGGCGGCCGGTCGGGGAGCCGCCGCCCGCGCTGACGGCGGTGCCTGCCGCCGCCGTCATGGAGGTCTCTCCAAGGAGAAGGGTGACCCGGGCGTTCGGGGGGAAGTCCGGGACCACCCCGCAGGCGCGTCCGGCTGGGGGCGGCCGGACGCGCCGGAGAGACCCCTAGGGGCCGCCGTCAGCCCTTCGTCCGCGTCGCCGTGAGCCAGGTGCGGGTCCACTCGGCGTAGTCCGTGCAACCGGCCTTCTCGTCCTCGTCCTTCTTCCCGCGGCACGCCTTCGACGGCGCGTGCGCGAAGATGATCTTGTCGAGGTAGGCGCGGTCGCCCACGTGGTAGGCGGCGCAGAACCCGGCCCGGAGGCGGTCGCCCGAGCACGCCTGCGGGTTGGCGGGCGCCACCCCGGTCCACTCGGCGACCTGCTGCTGGACGTCCGGCGAGGCCGTCCACTGGAGCCACTGGTACATGCAGTTGGGGTGCTGGGCGCGGACGCCGATCATCCACGCGTCCATCCACCCGGTCGCGCCCTCCGACGGGATGACGCCCTGGACGGGACGGGACGCGCGGTTCAGCACGTCCACGTGGTAGGGCCACGCCTGCCCGAGGACGGCCCGGCCCCCGGCGAACGCGCTGACGGCGTCGGCCGGCAGGTCCCAGTACTCCCCGACGTACGGGCGCTGCTCGGCGAGCACGCGCCCGGCGGCGGCGAGCTGCTCCGGCGTCAGCGAGTACGGGTCGCGGATCTTGAGCTTGCGCCGCTCGCCCTTGAGGTAGAGCGCGGCCTCGGCGATGGCGAGCGGGCTGTCCCGCATGATCAGTTTGCCGGAGTACCGGCGGGCCTGGCCGGGGTCGAACAGCGCGGCCCAGCTCGCCGGCGGCGGCACGGTCCGGGTGTCGTAGGTGAGCAGGTTGGAGCCCCACACGTACGGGATGCCGTAGTGCTTGCCGCCGCGGTCCAGCAGCTTGCGGAGCTTCGGCTCCAGCTTCTTGTAGCCGTCCACGAGGTCGGGGTTGACCGGGACGACCTGGTCGTCCTCGATCAGCCCGCCGGCGACCTCGGGCGGCGCCGCGACGCCGTCGTAGCGGCGGCCGGGGTCGCGCATGAGGGCGGCCATCTCCTCGGGCGTCTGGACCATCTTCAGCCCGACCTTGCAGCCGGTGCGCTTCTGGAACGGGGTGACCCAGTCGACGCGCGGGTCGGTGGTGCCGCTCTCGACGGACCCGGGGAGGGCGACCAGGTTCAGCATGCCCTCACCCGGCCCGAGGGTGCTGGCGACCTTGGCGACCGCGGCCGGCTTCTCCTCGTCCCCGCTGCAGGAGACCAGCCCGGCGGCGAGTGCCGTGGCCGCCACCAGGGCCCCTGCCGTCCAGACCCGTGCCGTGGCCGTCAGCCGCATCTCGCTCCCGATCCTTGCCAGGGTCCTCCCCCTTCACGAACGGGGCCCGTCGGCGCAGCGTAGCGTCTCCGGCGCCGCGGAGCGGCGCGCACCCGGCACCGGCCGGGGTCCGCACCCCTCCGGCCGCCATTCCGTCCGTCCCGGAGGCGGTCGGCGAATTTATCGCCGGTCGGGCGCGGTATTTCCCGCCGACTTCGAGCCGCGCGGTCGGCAATTACCGGTGATCGCGACTCGGGAGTTCCGCCGAAACTTTCCCGGAGGTAAGAACGCTATAGCCATTGCCGTACCGTTTGCTGGCGCATTTCGGCCGGCGGCTCAACGGAGAAACCGCCGGGGCCCCGGGAGACGGCGGGTGCTGGCGTCCGCGCCATACACGGAGGTTGCTGGAGAGGGATATGGCGCGGGCTGCCGTCCTGCCCGGGACCGCGGCGGCACCGGCGGGCGTGGCGAGGTTGGGGAACAGCGGATCACCGTGCGGTGCTGCCTGGCCACGCGATCACCGGTACCCGGCCGAACGGCGACGGTGTGACGCCCTCGAGACGGAGGAGGTTCGAGGGACGCCGCACGTCCTTCCGGGTGTCGCGGGACGGCCGCGGAGGGCCGTCGGGGGATGCCGGCGCACCGGCCGGCGGCCGCCTGGGAGCGGCGTGCTTGACCACCTCGATCCGTGCGATGAGCCGCTGCGGGGTGTCGGCCTCCAGGAAGTCGCCGACGTCGCGGTCCTTGGGCGGCAGCGCCCACCAGTGGCCGGTGCACAGGCCGAACCAGATGGTCCAGCCCGGGAATCGCCTTGCGAGGGCGTCCACCTCTGCGGCGTGGTCGCCTGCGGTCATAGCGCGGCTCTCCTGCACGTCCCGGCCCCATGTGGCCTCTCGGCCCTGGACTCCGTGTTTCTGACTGCCAACCCTGACTTTTGAATTCATCCCAATTAATTGAGACAGTCAGATTGTGTCGCCGGACACAGACTCCGTCAATGGGTGTAGCCATTATTCGTCCGCGCGCGGCGGACGAAAATCAACGACGTGAAACGCCGGAGGTAGGAAATTCCCGTACCTCAGCCGCCGGCGGGAAATCCCAGCTCAACGCCCCGGTGGCTGGGATCGGCCCAGCGCGCGGTGACGGCCTTGGTCCGGGTGTAGAAGTGGACGCCCTCCATCCCGTGGGCGTGACTGTCGCCGAACAGTGAGTCCTTCCAGCCGCCGAAGGAGTAGTAGGCCATCGGCACCGGGATGGGCACGTTGACGCCGACCATGCCGACCTCCACCTCGTTCTGGAAGCGGCGCGCCGCGCCGCCGTCGTCGGTGAAGATCGCCGTTCCGTTGCCGTACGGGTTGGCGGAGATCAGCTCCATGGCGGCGTCGTAGGAGCCGGCCCGCACGACCGACAGGACGGGCCCGAAGATCTCGTCCTTGTAGGCGTCCATGTCCGGGGTGACGTGGTCGAGGACGGCCGGGCCGAGCCAGAAGCCGTCTCCCGCGCCGCCGAGCACCTCCGGGTCGCGCCCGTCGACGGCGAGGGTGGCGCCCTGCGCGACGGCGCCGTCCAGGTACGAGGCGACCTTGTCGCGGTGCGCCCGGGTCACCAGCGGACCCATCTCCGCCTCGGGATGGTCGCCGGGACCGATCCTGAGCCGGGCGACCCGCTCGCGGATCCTGGCCGTCAGCTCGTCCCCGACCGGGTCCACGGCCACGACGACGGAGATCGCCATGCACCGCTCCCCCGCCGACCCGAACCCGGCGGACACGGCGGCGTCCGCGGCGAGGTCGAGGTCGGCGTCCGGCAGCACGAGCATGTGGTTCTTGGCGCCGCCGAGCGCCTGCACCCGCTTGCCGTTCGCCGCCGCCGTCGCGTAGATGTACCGCGCGATGGGGGTGGAGCCGACGAAGCTGACCGCCTTGACGTCCAAATGGTGCAGCAGCCCGTCCACCGCGGCCTTGTCGCCGTGCAGGACGTTGAAAACGCCGTCCGGCAGCCCCGCCTCGGCCCACAGCTCGGCGATCCGCACCGACGCCGAGGGGTCCTTCTCCGACGGCTTGAGCACGAAGGTGTTCCCGCACGCGATCGCCACGGGGAACATCCACATCGGCACCATCGCCGGGAAGTTGAACGGGGTGATCCCGGCGGCCACGCCGACCGGCTGCAGGATCGAGTAGGCGTCGACGCGGGACGAGACGTTCTCGGAGAAGCCGCCCTTGAGCAGGTGCGGGATGCCGCAGGCGAACTCGACGACCTCCAGGCCGCGCGTCACCTCGCCCGCCGCGTCCGGGACCACCTTGCCGTGCTCTGCGGAGATGAGCCGCGCCAGCTCGTCGCGGTGCCGGGCGACCAGCTCGCGGAACGCGAACAGCACCGCCGTGCGCCGCGAGAGCGAGGTGTCCCGCCAGCCGGGGAACGCCTGCTTGGCGGCGGCCACGGCCGCGTCGACCTCGGCCTGCCCGGCGAGGTCGACCGCCCCGGCGAGGCGGCCGGTGGCGGGCTCGTAGATGTCGCCCTGCCGGCCGGGCTCCCCGTCGTAGGGCTTCCCGCCGATCCAGTGGGTGACGCGGCGGCTCATGCGGACTCCTTCCCCAGTGCTTCGAGGCACGCGATCAGGATGCCGAGGCCTTCGGCGGCCTCGTCGTCGGTGAGGGTCATCGGCGGTGCCATGCGGACCACGTTGCCGTACAGGCCGCCCTTGCCGACCAGCAGCCCCCGCTCGCGGGCCGCCTCCATGAGGGCGGCGGCGAGCGGCGGGCTCGGCTCGCCGGTGCGGGGGTCGGCGAGCTCGACGGCGAACATCAGGCCCTTGCCCCGGACGTCCGCCACCATCGGGAACCGGGGGGCCGCCTCCGCCAGCCCGCCGATGACCGTCGCGCCCTGGCGCGCCGCGTTGGCCTGCAGGTCGTGGTCGAGGAGGTGGTCCAGCGTCGCGTTCGCCGCGGCCATCGAGACCGGGTTGCCGCCGAAGGTGGAGATGCCCACCGCGTGCAGGCCGTCCATGAGGTCGCCGCGCGCGACGACACCGCCCACCGCGAAGCCGTTGCCGAGGCCCTTGGCGAACGTCATCGCGTCCGGGGTCACGCCGTGGTTGTCGATGCCCCAGAAGCCCTGCCCCGTCCGCCCCCACCCGGTCTGCACCTCGTCGGAGACGAACAGGATCCCGTGCTCGTCCAGGACGCTCTTGTAGGCGGCGAACAGCCCGTCCGGCGGCATCGTGAAACCGCCGACGCCCTGGATCGGCTCGGCGATGAGCGCGGCGACGTCGCCGCCGGTCGCGGTGGCGAGCACGTGCCGGAGGTCCTGCGTGCAGGCGTCGATGTACTGCTCGTCGGACATGCCCGCGAACTGCGGGAGATGGCGGTCGGCGCCGTGCAGGAAGTGGACGTCCAGCGGCGAGAAGGACAGGTTCGTCCAGGCCCGGTTGCCGGTCACGCCCGTCGCGGCGAACGACCGGCCGTGGTAGCTCTGCCGCATCGCGAGGACCTGGTCGCTGCGCCGCGCGTACGCGGCGAGCAGCAGCGCCGCCTCGTTCGCCTCCGTCCCGGAGTTGACGAAGAACACCTTCGCGTCCGGGATGCCGGACAGCCGGGCGATCTTCTCGGCCAGCTCCACCTGCCCGCGCAGCAGGTACGCGGTGGAGGTGTGCACGACGCCCGTCGCGATCTGGCGCTCCACCGCCTCCCGGACCTCGGGCACGTCGTACCCGAGCATGTTGGTCAGGATGCCGGTGAAGAAGTCGAGGTAGACGTGGCCCTCCGCGTCGGTCACGCGGTTGCCCTTGCCGCCGACGATCTCGATGGGGTCCCGGTAGTTGAGCGCCATCCACGACGGCATGACCGCCCGGTGGCGCCGGAGCAGGTTCGCGTGTTCCGACATGGCACAAGTCTGGTTCCCGGGAGGGGCCGGAGGCCACCCGCAGAGTGTCAGGACCGCGCGGCCGCGCTTGACGGTCTGCTCGCGGCTGACACACTGTAATGGCCTGATCATCGCCGTTGACACCCTGTCGGCTACCATCGCGGTGATGCTGCCCACTGTCGACGACGTCCTCCAGCTCGACGCGGTTCGCCGCGGCCAGCCGCACGTCGTCGCGGGCGCCGACCGCACCGGCAACCGGGTCCGCTGGGTGCACGTCGCCGAGGTCACCGACATCGCCCACCTGCTGCACGGCGGCGAGCTGGTGCTCACGACCGGGATCGCGCTGCCGGACGAGCCGGAGCGGCTGCGCGCCTACATCGCCGACCTCGCCGAGGTCGGCGTCAGCGGCCTGATGATCGAGCTCGGCCGGCGCTACGCCAGCGTGCTGCCGCCCGCGCTGACCGCCGCCGCCGAGGAGTTCGGCCTCCCGGTGATCGTGCTGGCGCACGAGCCCGCGTTCGTCGACATCACCGAGTCGCTGCACGCCCGGATCGTGCAGGAGCAGTACGCGGAGCTGCGCGCCTCCGAGCAGCTGCACGAGATCTTCACCCAGCTGTCGGTCGAGGGCGCCTCCACCGACGAGGTGGTCCGGCAGGTCGCGGCGCTCGGCGGGCATCCCGTCGTGCTGGAGAACCTCGCCCACCAGGTCCTCGCCGCCGACGCCGGCGGCGCCGACCCCTCGGAGCTGCTGTCGGCGTGGGAGACCCGGTCCCGCGCCGTGCGGCCGGGCCGCCGCACCGGCTACGACGAGGCGTCCGGCTGGCTGGTCACCATGGTGGGCGCGCGCGGGGAGGACTGGGGCCGGCTCATCATCGACCTCGGCGCGCCCCCGTCGCCGCGGGAGACGGTCCTGGTCGAGCGGGCCGCGACCACGCTCGCCCTCGGCCGCCTCCTCGACCGGCACGCCGAGGGCCTCGAGCGCCAGGCGCACGGGACGATCATCGCCCGGATCCTCGCGCACGCCTACTCCGACCCGCAGGAGGCCGCCGCCCGCGCCCGCGCCCTCGGCGTCCCGCTGTCCGGCCGCCGGCTGCTCGGCGCGGTGCTGCGCCATCGCGGCCCCGCCTCGTCCGCCCCGCCGGTCGGGGAGCTGTCCCAGCTCGCCGAGACCGCGGCGGCGGCCTGCAAGGACGCGCGGCTCGCCGCCCTCGTCGGGGTGCTGGACGAGGGCGGCCCGCACGCCCGCGTCGGCGTGCTTGCCTCCCTGCCCGCCCGCGCCGACGTGGAGACGGCGCTCGCCGAGGTCGCCACCCGGATCCGCGCGCAGTCCGGCGGCACGGTCATGGCCGCCGGGTCCGTCGTGGAGACGATCCGGGACGTCCGCCGCTCGTTCCTGGAGGCCGAGCAGGTCGCCGACGTCGCCGCCCGCGGCTCCGGAGCCCGCCTCTTCTACCGCCTGCCCGACCTGCGCCTCCGCGGCCTCCTGCACCTGCTCCGCGACGACGCCCGCGTCCAGACGTTCGTGGAGCGCGAGCTCGGCCCGCTCCTGGAGTACGACGCCGAACGCGGCGGCGACCTGACCCGCATTCTGGAGCTCTATCTTGAATCGGGGCGCAACAAGGCGGTGGCCGCCCAGCGGGCGCATCTGTCCCGTCCCGCCTTCTACGAACGGCTCCGCCGGATCGAGCGCGTACTGGACGCCGACCTGGACGATGTGGAGTCCTGCGTGTCCCTCCACGTCGCGCTGCTGGCCCTGTCGTCGGTCCGCTGGGAACGTTCCTGACATCCCGGCGTGACCGGTGAAGGCCGTCCGCGCGGGTGCTTCCGCGCATACGCTTTACCTCATGGCGGACTCGGCATTGCACGTTCATCGGTATGGGGATCCTGCCGGCGACCCCGTGGTCCTGCTGCACGGCGTCACAGGGCACGGAGCGCGCTGGCGCCGGACCGCCGAACGGTACCTGGCGGACCGGTCCGTCCTGGCACCCGACCTGCGCGGGCACGGGAGGTCGACGCACGAGCCGCCGTGGACGGTCGAGCGGCACGTCGCCGACGTCCTCGCCCTGATGGACGCCGAGGGCGTCGAGCGCGCCGACCTCGTCGGCCACTCCTACGGCGGGATGATCGCGGTGCACCTGGCGCGGAGCGCGCGGCGCCGGGTGCGGCGGCTCGTGCTGCTCGACCCCGCGATCGGCCTCGAACCGGCCAAGGCCGCCGAGGAGGCGCGCGGCTACCTGGCGCCCGTGTCGTTCGGTGACGTCGCCGAGGCGCGGGCGCACCGGGCGGCGCGCTGGCCGAAGTCACCGGACGAGGCCGTGGACGAGGAGGTCGCCGTCCACCTGGAGCACGGCGCGGACGGGCGGCTGCGGTGGCGGTTCGAGCCGGCCGCGGTCGTGACGGCGTACTCGGAGATGGCCCGCCCCCACCTGCCGCCGCCGGCGGACGTCCCGACGCACCTGGTCATCGCGGCCGAGGCCGACCTCGTCCGGCCCGAGTTCGTGGTGGACCTGCGCGCGGCGCTCGGGCCCGGCCTCGTCATCAGCGAGATCGAGGCCGGGCACATGCTCTACCTCGACCGGTTCGAGGAGACCGGATCGCTGCTCAGCTCCTGGCTGGACGGAGCAGGCGCCGCCCGGTGAACGGCGGCAGGGTCAGCGGCGTGTGCAGTCCGGGCGGGGCCCCGGCCACCGCCGGAACGGCGGCCGCCATCCGCAGCGCGGCCGGGTCGCCCGGACCGGCGATCTCGGCGCACCAGGGCGGCTCGCCGGCGATCTCGACGCGGTGGCCGCCGCCGGAGGGGGCCGCGGGCCAGTGCGGGGCCACGTCGGCGCGGGCCCGCGCGATTCGCTCGATGGTGATCACCGGGCGCCCGCCCAGCATGCCCGACACCCGGAGCCGCAGCCCCGCCTGGGCGCCCTGGGCGATCCGGCCGATGTCCTCGGGTGCCGTGCACAGCTCGTAGGTCTCGCGCAGCTCGTCCAGCGGGACGGCCAGATGCTCGGCGAGAAGGCGGACCACCGGGCCCCAGCAGCGCCGCGGGGCGCCGGGCCGCACGGCCGGCGGGCGGTGGCCGGCGGGCGCGCCGAACCCGGCGCCCTCCGGGGCGTCCGGGCCGGTGAACGTGGTGATCGTGACGGCCTCGATGCGCAGGCAGGCGCCGCTGAGCAGCAGCGGGAGCACGTCCTGTGCCGGGCCGGGGCCGAGCGTGAGGCAGGCGGCGCCGCCGGTGGCGCAGGCCGAGCGGACGCGCCGGACCAGGCCCCGGCCGGCGGACGGCGGATGGACGAGCGAGGGCACGGCGTCCGACACGACACCGGCGCCCGCCTCCAGGAGGCGGCACAGCTCTCCCACCGCGTCCGCCCCGTCGGACTCCGTGTGGCAGACGACATGGGGGCGGCGGGCCAGGAGCTCCGCCGGGTCATCGGTGGCGAGGACGCCGAGAGGGCGTCCGCTTCCGGCCAGTTCGGCGGCGTCCGCGCCGACGTGCCGGGGGTCGCCGGTGACGACCCCGGCGAGTTCGAGGTCCGGGTGCTCGATCAGGGCTCTGAGCACCCGCGTGCCGGCGGTTCCGGTGCCCCACTGGCCGACAAGAAACGACATATCACCACTTTTCAACCAAGCGCTCGGTCAACGGCGGCGCGCATTGTAAGCACGCTCGTCGACTCAGGACGAGACCCGTCCGGGACGTACATCCGTGCACCCCGGGAAGTACTCTCTTGTGACGTTTCGTACCGACCCGCGCACTTTCGGGGTGGAAGAGGAACTGCTGCTCGTCGATCCCGAGAGCGGCGCGCCGCAGGCCGTCTCCGGGTCCGTCATCATGTACGCCCGGCGCCACGACGAGCTCTTCCTGACCGGCGGGCGGCGGTCCAAGCCGCTGGAGACCGAGCTGCAGCGCGAGCAGCTGGAGACGGCCACCCCCGTCTGCACCTCGCTCGGCGAGGTGTCCGAGCACCTCCGGTCGGCGCGGCTGGCCGCGGCCGGGTGCGCGGCGGGCGCGGGCGTCGCGGTGGCGGCGCTCGCGACCTCGCCGGTCAGCGTCCGCCCGTCGCTGACCCCGACGCACCGCTACCTGCGGATGGCCGACGCCTACGGGCCCACCGCCGACGAGCAGCTCACCTGCGGCTGCCATGTGCACGTCGGCATCGAGTCCCCGGACGAGGGCGTCGCCGTCCTGGACCGCATCCGGCCGTGGCTGCCGCCGCTGCTGGCCCTCAGCGCCAACTCGCCGTTCTGGCAGGGCGCCGACACCGGCTACGACAGCTGGCGGCACCAGGTCTGGAGCCGCTGGCCGTCGAGCGGCCCGACCGAGCTCTTCGGCTCGGCGGAGGGGTACCGGGCGACGGTCGAGGCGCTGCTCGCGACCGGGGCGCTGGTCGACGAGGGCATGATCTACTTCGACGCCCGGCTGTCCCGGCGCTACCCGACCGTGGAGATCCGCGTCGCGGACGTGTGCCTGAAGGCCGACGACGCGGTGCTGATGGCCGCCCTCGTCCGCGCCCTGGTCGACACGGCCGCCGCCGCGTGGCGGTCCGGCGAGCCGCCCGACCCGGTGCGGGCCGACCTGATGCGGCTGGCGATGTGGCGGGCCGGACGCTCGGGCCTGCGCGACGACCTCGTCCACCCGTGCACCCGCCGCGCCGCGCCCGCCCGCGAGGTCGTGGCCGCGCTGCTGGACCACCTGTCCCCCGCGCTCGACCGCTCGGGCGACCTCGGAACCGTGGCCGGGCTCCTGTGCGACGTGCTCGAACGCGGCAACGGCGCCCAGACGCAGCGCGCCGACTTCACCCGCACCCACGACGTCACGGCCGTCGTCACGAGCGCCATCGAGCGGACGGTCGCGTTCTGATCAGAGACAATCCCCGGATGCTCCTCGACGACGCCGCCCTGGAACAGTCCGCGGTCGTTGCCAACTGCGCCATGAACCGCGAACGCCGTCTCGACGGCTACGCCCGCGAGCTGGGCATCGACATCACCGAGCTCGCCGGGGACCGATGGCTCGACCTGTGCTGCGGAACGGGCCGAGCCCTCGCCGACGCAGCGGCCGTCCTGCCGGAAACGGAGATCGTGGGCGTAGACCTGGTAGACCACTTCGTCCCCGGAACAAACGCGCTCCGCCTGATCACCGCCTCGGTAACGACCTGGCAGCCGGACGGACCATCCGACCTGATCACCTGCGTCCACGGCCTGCACTACATCGGCGACAAGCTGGGCCTACTCACCCGAGCCGCATCATGGCTGACCGAGAACGGCCTGCTCATCGCGAACTTCGACGCCGGAAGCGTCCGGCTGCCCGACGGAACCCCGGCCGGACGCCGCCTAATGGGAGCTGCCGGGTCGTAGAGACTCGGTAGCCGTAGCCGCCAGCAGGTGAGCACTTCCGCCGCCGGAAGCGTCCGACTTCTGTGGTCAGACCGTGCCCCTGCTGGCCGGCCGGGAGG
>NZ_JBDPLY010000028.1:0-128122 GCF_039871695.1 Actinomadura sp. B10D3 | reverse complement strand
CCTCCTGCGGGAACCGGGACTCCTCATCCACCTCCGCCGCGAAAGGAGCGATCTTGGCCTCGGCCAGTTCACGTACCGTGGCCCTCAGCAGCTCATGCTCCTCGGACGGGGCGTACGCGGGAAAGTCAGAACTCATGCCGCAGATGCTACCGGCCGGTAGCAGATGCTGGGCGGCGCAGGTATCGGCCCGCAACGGGCACGGTGGAAGCAGGCCGCTCGTCGGCGACAGCGAATCGGAAGGAGCAGGCCTTGTCCCACCGGCTGACGGTCATCGGAACCGGGTACCTCGGCGCCACCCACGCGGCGTGCATGGCCGACCTCGGCTTCGAGGTGCTCGGGCTCGACGTCGACGCGGAGCGGATCGCGCGGCTCTCGGCCGGTGACCTGCCCTTCTACGAGCCCGGCCTCGAACCCGTGCTGCGCAGGGGCCTGGAGACGGGGCGGCTGCGGTTCACCACGTCCTACGCCGAGGCCGCCGAGTTCGGCGACGTCCACTTCCTGTGCGTGGGCACCCCGCAGAAGGCCGGCGAGTACGCGGCCGACCTGAGGTACGTCGACGACGCGGTCGCGTCGCTCGCGCCGCTGCTGCAGCGGCCCTGCCTGATCGTCGGCAAGTCGACCGTGCCCGTCGGCACGGCCGCCCGGCTGGGCGAGTACCTGGCCCGGACGGCGCCGGCCGGCGGCGACGCGGTGCTGGCGTGGAACCCCGAGTTCCTGCGCGAGGGGTTCGCCGTCCAGGACACCCTGCACCCGGACCGGATCGTCGCCGGGCTGCCCGCCGACCAGGGCGCCGCCGAGCAGGCCGAGAAGGTGCTCCGCGAGGTCTACCGGACGATGATCGCCGAGGGCACCCCGTTCATCACCGCGGACTTCCCGACGGCCGAGCTGGTCAAGGTGTCGGCGAACGCCTTCCTGGCCACCAAGATCTCGTTCATCAACGCGATGGCGGAGGTCTGCGAGGCCGCGCACGCCGACGTGACGAAGCTGTCGGAGGCGCTCTCCTACGACGACCGGATCGGCGGCAAGTTCCTCGGCCCGGGGCTCGGGTTCGGCGGCGGGTGCCTGCCGAAGGACATCCGGGCGTTCATGGCCCGCGCCGGCGAGCTGGGCGCCGACCAGGCGCTGACGTTCCTGCGCGAGGTCGACGAGATCAACATCCGGCGCCGGATCCGGATGGTGGACCTCGCCCGGCAGCTGCTCGGCGGGTCCTTCGTCGGCCGGACGGTCGGGGTGCTCGGCGCCGCGTTCAAGCCGAACTCCGACGATGTGCGCGACTCCCCCGCGCTGGACGTGGCCGCGTCGATCCGCGCCCAGGGCGCCCGGGTCACGGTGTACGACCCGCAGGCCATGGGGAACGCGCGCCGCGCCCAGCCGTCCCTCGACTACGGCGACTCGGCGCTGTCGGCGGTCCGCGGCGCCCACGTCGTCCTGCTGCTGACCGAATGGGCGGAGTTCCGCGGCATGGACCCCCACGAGGTCGCCGGGGCCGTCACCGAGCGCAACATCGTGGACGGGCGCAACGCCCTCGACCCCGAGCGGTGGCGCGCGGCGGGGTGGAACTACCGGGCGCTCGGGCGTCCCTGACGGCGGAACTAAAGCCGCCCCGGGCGGTGTTGTGCCCGGCATGAGCGCTGAATTCGCCGACCAGGACGTGATCCGGCGGCTGCTGAACGAGTCGAGGACGTGGGCGTTCGTCGGGCTGGGCGACAATCCCGCGCGGGAGGTCTACGACCAGGCGCGGCTGATGCGGCAGCGGGGGAAGCGGATCATCCCCGTGCACCCGGCGGCGCGGGAGGTGCTCGGCGAGAAGGGGTACGCCTCGCTGGCCGACGTCCCGGACGCCGCCGAGATCGACGTGGTGGGCGTCTACCGCCGCGCCGAGCACGCCGGCGCGGCGGTGGACGAGGCGATCACGGTCGGCGCGAAGGCGGTCTGGCTCCCCCTCCAGGTGATCGACGAGGCGGCGGCCCGGCGCGCGCGGGCCGCCGGGCTCGACGTCGTCATGGACCGCTGTCCCGCCGTCGAATGGGCCCTGCGCCGCTAACGGCCGCGAGGGTCTGGCGCGCGGCGCGACGGTGGGTTCCCGGCCCGCGGCCGGGGACCCACCGGTCCGGCTACGCCTCGTTGGTGATGATCTTGTAGGTGTGGGCCCCGTTGACCGCCCACATGCGGTACTGGACCTTCGGGTGCCGGATGACCTCGCCCCACGGGTTCGGCCGGATCACGTTCGCGCTGATCATCACCGTCACGGCGGAGCGGTTCTTGTTGAAGACGATGCGGTTGGGCTTCGCCTCCTCCTTGACGTTCCAGCCCGCGCCCTTCAGGTAGCTGTTCGCCCGGACGATCCGCACCTTCTTGCCGTTCCAGCAGTACTTGACGCTGGAGTGCCACTCGTACTTCGGGATTGTGGCGGAGTTGATGTAGCGGTCGACGGTGTTGCACTTCTCCTTCTTCTTCGCGGTGACCCCGGCGCCGCCGGCGGATCCGCCGGCGGTGGGCGCCTCAGAACCGGTGGGGGCCTCAGAACCGGTGGGGGCCTCAGAACCGGTGGGGGCCTCGGCGCCCGTGGGGGCCTCGGCGCCGGCGGAGGCTCCGCCGACCAGGGCGGGCGCGTCCTGGCCGGACACCGCGGAGACCTTGTCGACCGGCGCGGGCTGCGAGCCGCCGGCCACGAGCACGCCGGCGGCGATGGCACCGCCCAGCGCGGTGACGCCCACCGCCGCCGCGATCGTGGTCCGGCGCCGGGACGGCCTGCTCTCCACAGAGTTCTCCTCGCGCATTTCTCCACTCCCTTTCCATTCACGGGCCTCTGGAATGTGGCCCGATCGATGAAGAAAAAGATACGGAGAATGGCGCTCGGCCCCCTAGGGCCATAGGACCCCAACACAGCCCCTCGCAGACCCTAATGATTCTTATCCGTTTCAGCGCATGCCAGAACGGCGGCCGGATCGACCGGCCGCCGGAATTCGAGCGCACGGTGGCTCGTTCGCGCGGAACGCAGGGCAGGTGGTGACTTACCAGGTCAGGTGCCGGCGGGGGGCGCGGTCTGGACGAAGCTGTAGCCCCATATCCCCGTCTTGGTGCAGGCCGTGTGCATCGCCTGGATGCTGCCCTTCCGCGCCGAGTCGATGCCCACACACATTCCGTTCTGACGGGTTTCAGGGGACCGCAGGTTGAAAAGGGTGGTCGGCTGGGACGCGCCTTTGTCCGCCCCGGTCTCACCCTTCGGCCTGGTTGCCTCCAGATTGAACCGCTGCCACTTGTCGGCCTCGTCACAGGCGGTCAGATGCAGGCGGGATCCTTCGCCGGGCGCGTCCAGCGTGAGGCACCAGAGCTTGCCGTCGACGGTGTGCCCCTGAACGACATACGTGTTGGCCGGGTGGGTTTCAAGCCAGAAACGTTGTAGATCGTCCTCTTCATCGCACTCTTCAAGCGAAAGGGTCGGCGCGAACTGATCATCCGGAAGGATCGCCAGGCAGTTCCCCACCGAAACGGAGGCCTCGGATTGAATGGAGTACCAGCCGTTGCCCGGCGGGCTCGCGAGGGACGGCTTGCCGCTCTCCTTGGTCTCGTCCTTCCCTGAGTCGTCGCCGAGTGCGGTCACCATGGCTATCGCGACGACCGCGACGGTGATGAACGCCGGTGCGGCGACCAGCGGCGAGAGCGAACGGCGCGTTGAGCGGCCGCGTTTCCCGGGAGACCTGCGATGACGAGGGTGCCGTTTCGGCTGCTCTTCGGCTTGCCTCTTCTCGGGGGGCGGGGGCACGGGCGGCTCCGGAGCGGCGACGGGTTTCGCCGGGGCGCGGGAGGACGGCCTCGGCGATGGTGAGGATACCCGTGCGTACGCGCGCATCCATTCCGCCTGAACCTCGGGCACGCATCCGCACGCGCTGACGAACGCCGAAACCACTTCGCGACGCGGCAGAGTGCTGCCGCCCAGTATCCCGGCCAGCCCTCCGGGGATGAGGACGGGCGCCTGCGCCGTTCTGGCCTCGAGTTCCTGGAGGCTCAGTCCGGACCAGCGCTGGAGCCGCCGCATCAGGGCGATGAACTCGGCGGCGCTGCGGACATCGTTCGGCTGCGGAACGGTCCTGCGACCTGACGATTTCGTCCCTTCTTGAAGGGATGTGTCGTTGATCGTGGGCATAGTAGCGACCTCCACCAGAGATATGACTAATGTTCCTTTTGCAGAAAGCTGCGCTGCCCGCGGGAGGACCACCTCGATGCCCGACCTGCCCCAGGACGTCGCCGGGTCGTCGCGCAGGTCCGTGGAATCCCGGATCGGTACGACGTTCGTCCTGCTCATCCAGGTGCGGGTGCTGGTCGTCGGGGTGACGGTGCTGATCGACAGCCAGGTCCGCGGCGACTTCTGGGCGCTGAGCGCCCTGGCCGCGGTGGCGCTGTTCTCCGGGCTGATGCTGCTCGGCTGGGAACAGGTGGTCTCGCGCCTGTACACGCAGCCCGCCCTGCTGGCCTGCGACGTGCTGCTCGGCTACGCGGTGCTGAAGACGGGCGGGATCATCGGCCCGTACTTCCTGGTCACGGTGATCGCCGCGGGCCTGGCGGGGCTGCTGTACCGCTGGCCGACGACGCTCGCCCTCTGCCTCCAGCAGACCGTGCTGTACTACGTCGCCCTCCTGGAAGGAGACGGCGACGGCGGCATCAAGGGCGGCGACACCCTCCCGCTGCTGCTCGCGATGCCCGCGTTCTACGGGATCGGCGCCCTGGTCGGGAGCGTGATCCGGCGGCTGTTCGACGAGCAGGCCGCGGCCGAGGAGGCGCTCTGGCGCTCGGAGGCGATGGCCATGGCCGCCGAGGAGCGCTCGCACCTGGCCCGGGAGCTGCACGACTCCCTGACCGGCACGCTGTCGGGGATCGCGCTGACCGCGACCAGCCTGCCGATGGTCGTGCGCACGTCGCCGGACCGCGCGGTGAAGGAGTCCCAGCGCATCGCCGCGGCCGCGCAGATCGCCACCCGGCAGGCCCGGTCGCTCATCGCCGATCTGCGCGCGGACGCCGTGCAGCGCCCCCTGCACGTCGTGCTCCGCGAGCTGGTCGCGGAGTGGGGCCGGGCGACCGGCGTCCAGGTGGCCGAACGCGTCCAGGACGGCGCCGACCTGCCGCTCCACCCCCGGCACGAGGCCGTGGCGATCGTCAAGGAAGCGCTGGAGAACGTCCGCCGGCACGCCGGTGCGACGGCCGTCGAGGTCGCGGTGACCGACGGCCCGGACGGCCTGCGGGTCGTCGTCCGCGACGACGGCCGCGGCCTCCCCGAGCGTCCCGGCCGCGACGGCTGGCTGGACGCGCTCGCCGACGGCGGCCATTACGGCCTCCTCGGCATGCACGAACGGGCCCGCAGAGCCGGAGGAGAGCTCACCGTGGACTCGACCCCGGGCGGCGGCACCCGCGTCACCGTCCATTTCCGCCACGCCCCCTCCCCGGACGACGCGTCCGACGAGGACGCGACGGTGGTGGCCGGCGGGAACGGCACCGCATCGGTAGACCGGAGGAGCCTGTGAGGATCGATTCGCCGTGCCGAGTGCTGGTGGTGGACGACAACCCGTTCATCCGCTCGGGTCTCACGCTGGCGCTTGAGGCGAGCGACGAGATCGAGGTCGTGGGAGAGGCGGGGGACGGCCGGCGGGCCATCGAGCTGGCGCGGGAGACGGTCCCGGACGTGATCCTCCTCGACGTGCGCATGCCGCACGTCGACGGGATCTCCGCGGCGGCCGCCCTGAGCGGGATCGGCCGGGTCATCATGCTCACCCAGGTCGAGGACCCCGACGTGGTGCTGGCGGCCGTCCGGAACGGGGCCGTGGGCTACCTGGTGCACAACACCTTCACTCCCGCGGAACTGTGCGCGGCCGTCCTGAACAGCGTCCGGCAACGGGCTCACCCCCTTTCCCAGGCGGCGTCGGCCGCCCTGATCGACGCCGCGCGGACGGACCCCGCCGGCGCACCGGTGGCGGCCGATCCGGTGGAGCAGCGGAAACGCTTCGGACTTTCCGAACGCGAGGCCGAGGTGATGAACCTGATCGCGCAGGGCCATCCGAACTCGACGATCGCGGCCAAGCTATTTCTGACCGAGAAGACCGTCAAGAATTACATCAACAGGCTTTATGCCAAGCTCGGGGCCCCGAACCGCTCGACGGCCATCGTGACCTGGCTCGGAATGCCTCCACAGGACTGACCTGCCCTCTCGAATTGAGGTCCCCCTCGCCGGCGCTAGGGCCCTAGAGCCCTAGGGCCGAGGTGCACGCCCCGGCTAGATTCCGACTGAATTGGTCAGTCAGTCGTGCGCTTGGCGAGCCGGAATCGGCCGCGAAAAGCCTTTCGTTCAGTTCGGAGGTTGTACCGTGCCCTTTTCTTTCCGAAGACAGGTCGTCATCGTGACGGTCACCGCGGTGACCGTCGGCGTCCTGGTATTCGCCGCTCTGCATGAGAGCTCGGCCGACATCGGGCGCACCGGGGCGGCCGCCGGCTCCCGGCCGATCGCCGCCGGGGAACGGACGTTCGCCAACGCTCCCGCCGGCACCGGCAAGGCCGCCCGGTCGCCCGGTGGGTCGACGGCGGCGCAGCGCCACGGGTGGGGACGTCCCGTGGCCGCCGACGAGTTCGACGGCCGCCTCGACAGGAAGGCCTGGGAGGTCTACGACGGCCCCGGGCACGCCGGCAACGGGCGGCGCAGCCCGAGCGCGGTGACCGTCCGCGACGGGGCCCTGCGCATCACCGGCAGGCCCGACGGGACCACCGGGGGACTCGGCTGGCGCAAGGGCGAGCAGAAGCACGGCCGCTGGGAGGCGCGGCTGAAGCTCAACCGCTCCTGCGCGTGCTACAACGCGAACCTGCTGCTGTGGCCCGTCGACGGGGGCGGCGGCACCGCTCCGGAGGGCGGCGGGGGCGAGATCGACTACATGGAGACCTACGAGGACAACGGCCTCCGGAAGGGCGCCAACTTCTTCCTCCACTACGACCAGCGGAAGGGTTCGGAGCAGAAGGGGCGGGAAGGCAACTCGGGGCGCCTCTCCGACCACGTGAAGCTCGACCTCACCACCTGGCACACGTTCGCGGTCGAGTGGACGGAGAAGGGCATCAGCGGCTACGTCGACGGGCGGCGCCGGTTCCACACCTCCAGGCGGGACGTGCTGCCGCCGGGCCCGATGGGCCAGGCGGTCCAGCTCGACTGGATGCCCCAGCTCAAGAAGCTGACCGCGCCTTCGATCGACCTCAAGGGCAAGAACCGCCTGGCGGTCCTCGAAGTCGACTGGATCCGCATGTACCGCGCCTGAACGCGTTGTCCGGCCCGATGGGTCTCGGGGGTGGGCACGGTCTCCCGGCTACGGGGTCGCCGGGAGGCCGAGCTCGTTGTGCGTCAACGAATGATCTGCCACACGCCCTCGTCGCTCCGGCGCAGCACGAACGTCGGCTGGAGCGTCGACTCCGACATGTGCCCGTCGCTCCAGCGCAGTCCCGAGAACGGCAGTTCGGCCTCGCCGGACTTCGTGATCCTTCCACCGGTGACCAGGACCTCGCTGAGCGCCAGCCGTTCCCTCGGCCGGAAGAGATGCGGGGAGGTCCGCACGCCCTTGCGGCAGTCGCCCTTCAGAGCCGGGCCGGTCACGAAGTCGCCGCCTTCAGCGACATAACGGCACACGGAACTGTCACCCGCCGCCTGTCCCTTGAGAAACGCGCCGAGTGCGGCACGCGCCCCTTCGATCCCTTCCTTGGCGCCCGGGTCTTCGTTGACGGAGTCGGTCGTCTCGGACGGGGACGCCGTCGGCGAAACCTGTTTCGGTGACGGCGCCGCGGTCGGCTTGCCGTCGCCCGACCCGCCGCAGGCGCCGGCGACCAGCATTCCGAGGACAAGAAGGCCGCAATAGGCCGGTTTTCTACGAGCCACGAACGCCTCCCGGGGAGCCTGATGTCAGGCGACGACTTTACCCGGATTGACCAATTCAGAGGCGTTCGTTCAGAGGCGTTCTCGGAGACGCGCGCCCTTCGCCTTGGCCTGGCCGTAGAGGTCCTGCTGGAAGACCTTCATCTTGGCCCGCAGCTCCTCGTCGAACGCGGCCAGGATCCGGACGGCCAGCAGCCCCGCGTTGCGGGCCGCGCCGACCGCGACCGTCGCGACCGGGACCCCGGCGGGCATCTGGACGATCGACAGCAGCGAGTCCATCCCGTCCAGGTGCTTCAGCGGGACGGGCACCCCGATCACCGGGAGCGGCGTCACCGACGCGAGCATGCCCGGCAGGTGCGCGGCGCCGCCCGCGCCCGCGATGATCACTTGCAGGCCGCGGCCGGCCGCGTCCTCCCCGTAGGCGATCATGTCGTGCGGCATCCGGTGCGCCGACACGACGTCCGCCTCGTAGGGGACGCCGAACTCGGCGAGCGCCTGCGCGGCGCCCTCCATGACGGGCCAGTCCGAGTCGCTGCCCATCACCACGCCGACCACCGGTTCGCTCATGCGTGCATCCTGTGGGGGGCGACCCCCCACACCCCCCGGTCCGCTTCGCTCATGCGGGCATCCCGTGGGGGGACGACCCCCCACACCCCCCGGTCCGCTTCGCTCATGCGTGCATCCCGTGGGGGGACGACCCCCCACACCCCCCGGTCCGCTTCGCTCATTTCTGCTCCTCTTCCTTCTCTTTCATCCGAGTACCCCACCGCAGATAGGCGGCGGCGTGCCGGGCACGCTCGCGGACCTCGGCCAGGTCGTCTCCGAGCGCGGTCACGTGGCCGATCTTGCGTCCCGGGCGGGACTCCTTGCCGTACATGTGGACCTTGACCGCCGGGTCGTGGGCCATCACGTGGATGTAGCGGGAGTAGACCTCCGGGTCGTCGCCGCCGAGCACGTTGGCCATGACCGTGTACCGGGCGGTCGGCTCGGTCGAGCCGAGCGGGAGGTCCAGGACGGCGCGCAGGTGCTGCTCGAACTGCGACGTCCGGGCGCCCTCGATCGTCCAGTGGCCGGAGTTGTGCGGGCGCATGGCCAGCTCGTTCACCAGCAGCCCGTCGGCGGTCTGGAACAGCTCGACCGCGAGGAGGCCGGCGACGCCCAGCTCGTCCGCGACGCGCAGCGCGAGGCTCTGCGCCTCGGCGGCGAGGTCCTCGGCCAGGCCCGGCGCGGGCGAGATCACCTCGGTGCAGATCCCGCCCTCCTGGACGGTCTCCACGACCGGGTACGCGGCCCCCTGCCCGTACGGGGAGCGCGCGACGAGCGCCGCAAGCTCGCGCTCGAACGGAACGTGCTGTTCCACCATCAGGTCGACGCCGCCGGAGAGCAGCTCCCGGACGAGCTCGTACGCCTCCCGGTCCAGGTTCTCGACGATCCAGACGCCCTTGCCGTCGTAGCCGCCGCGGGTCGCCTTGAGGACGAGCGGCCAGCCGTGCTCGCGGGCGAACACCTCCAGGAAGGCCAGCGGCGCGGACGGCGGCAGGTGCGAGTAGGCCGGGCAGGGGATGCCGAGGCCGGTGAGCTTCTCGCGCATGACGAGCTTGTCCTGGGCGTGCGCCAGCGCGGCCGCGCCGGGGCGGCACGGGATGCCCGAGTTCTCCAGCTCCTCGATGTGCGGCCCGGGGACGTGCTCGTGGTCGAACGTCACCACGTCGCAGCCCTTGGCGAACGCCACCAGATCGTCGAGGGAGCGGTCGTCGCCGACCCGCGTGTCCGGGACGACCTTGGCCGCCGACTCCTCCGGCCCGCCGGCGAGGACGCGCAGCGACACGCCGAGCCCGATCGCGGCCTGCTGGGTCATCCGGGCCAGCTGGCCCCCGCCCGCCATCCCGACGACCGGCATGTCGTCCCGGCGGGGCCGGGCGGAGGGACGCGGGGGTTCGTCCCCGCTCGAAGAACGCTGAACCTTCACGTCGAAAGGCTATCGGGAGGCCGGAGCGAACGATTCACGCGGCGCCCGCGTCGAACGAGTGTGGGGATCTCGGCAATGGGCAGGGAAGCGGTGGAGGTGTGGAACGTTCATGTTCGGACGTCCCACGGGCCACGGGCGTCTATTCTCGTGATGCCCCCGCAGCAGCAGCCGCGCGGCCACCGAACAGGACGCCGTGGCGTACAGACGAAAGTCCGGAAGGACGGTTCCCCTTCGTGAGCCTGGTCGCCAATCTCCACCGGCAGTTCGAGCACCTGGTGCGCGAGCTCGCCAAGTTCGGCAGCGTGGGCGCGATCGCGTTCGTCATCACGGTCGCGATCGGCAACGGCCTGCACACCGGGCTGGGGGTGGGGCCCCTCACGTCCAACGGCGTCGCCACGGTGATCGCGACGACGTTCTCCTACCTGGCGAACCGGTACTGGACGTTCCGGCACCGCGACCGCACCGGGCTGGGCCGCGAGTACATCCTGTTCTTCGCGCTGAACGGCGTCGGCCTGGTGATCACCGAGCTGTTCATCGGGTTCTCGCACTACGTCCTCGGGCTGGACGGCGCCGTGTTCTACAACATCGCGCTGGTCATCGGCACCGGTGTGGCGACGCTGTTCCGGTTCTGGTCGTACAAGAAGTGGGTGTTCCTGCCGGCGTCGGCGCCGCAGGTCGCCCCGGCGTCCGGCCTGCCCGAGGCGCCGGACGCCGCGGAGGGCCCCGGCGCGACCCGCGCGGCGGCCGGCCCGGCCCCGTCCCCGCGCCTCGGCCACCCGCTCGACGCGCACGCCGCCGAGGACTACGCCGAGATCTAGGCGGCCGCGCCGAGACCTAGGCGGGGCCGATCACGACGCGCTCGGCGGCCAGCCGGGCCTCGGCCGCCTCGCGCAGGAACACGCCGAAGACCGCGGGGCGGGCCTGGATGAGCTCCAGCCGGCCGCCGTCCACGACCGCCAGGGAGCGGGCCAGGTAGAGGCCGAGGCCGGTGCCGCGGCCGCCGCTGACGGTCCGCTCGAAGATGCGCGGCTCCAGCTCGGACGGGATGCCGCTGCCCTCGTCGCCGATCTCGACCACCACCGAGCTCGCGCCGGGCTTGGTGTGGATGGTCACGGTCCCGGCGCCGTGCACCAGCGAGTTCTCCAGCAACGTGGCGATGATCTGGGACAGGCCCTCGGGGTTGGTCATGCCGACCAGGCCCTGCTCGCCGACGATCCGCACGTCCCGGCCGGCCTTGCGGAAGCTCGGCCGCCACTCCTCGACCTGCTGCCGGATGATCTCGTCGATCGGGGACGGGACGGCGCCGCCGGTGCGGTCGTGCCGGGCGCGGGCGAGGAGCTGCTCGACCACCGCGACGAGCCGCTCGGTCTGCGCGACGGCCGCGGCGCCCTCCTCCCGGACGACGTCGGGGTAGTCGGCGGCCTCGATCATCTCCTCCAGCCGCATGGACAGCGCGGTCAGCGGCGTGCGGAGCTGGTGGCTGGCGTCGGAGGCGAACTCCCGGCTGGCGATCAGCAGGTCGGTGATGCGGACGGCGCTGTGGTCCAGCACCTCGGCGACCCGGTCGACCTCGGGGATGCCGTAGCGGCGGGGGCGCGGCCGGGCGTTGCCGCTGCCGAGCCGGTCGGCGGTCTCGGCGAGGTCGATCAGCGGCAGCGTCAGTCGGCGGGCCTGAACCATCGCCAGGCCGACGGTGACGGCGACGCCGAGCAGGGCCAGGCTGACGATCAGCAGCAGCCGCCGCAGCGCCTCGTCGCGGACCTGCGCCTCCGGGCGCGACACCCGCACCCGGACCGCCCCGTGCGCCGCCGCCGCGGACAGCACGCGGCCGCGCCGGGACGGCCCGGCGGTGACCGTCCGGCCGTCCGGCAGCGTGATCGCGATGTGCCGTCCCGGGAACTCCCGCGCGATCTCCGCTCCGGTGACCGGCAGGCGGGACTCCAGGCGGTAGCCGACGCCGCCGGCGATGGAGGACGCCTCCCGGTCCAGCGACCGGCCGGCCTCCTCGTAGACGAGTCTGTGGGCGATGTAGGCGAGGGGTATGCCGAGCAGGAGGATCGCGACCACCGCCACCGCGAGCGTCGACAGGAGCAGTCGGCGCCTCATCAGGGCTCCTTCGAGGGTGGGGCCGCGGGCGATGCGGCACGGAGCCCCGGAGGCCTCTCGGGAAGGCCTCCGGCGTCCCGCACGACCGCGGCGGCCGGTGCTAGTCGCCGCGTTCGAACCGGAAGCCGACGCCCCGCACCGTGGTGATGTAGCGGGGGCTGCCGGCGTCGTCGCCGAGCTTGCGGCGCAGCCAGGAAATGTGCATGTCGAGGGTCTTGGTGGAACCCCACCAGTTGGTGTCCCACACCTCGCGCATGATCTGTTCTCGGGTCACGACCTTGCCCGCGTCGCGGACGAGGACCCGCAGCAGGTCGAACTCCTTGGTGGTCAGCTGGAGCTCCTGGTCGCCCATCCAGGCGCGGCGCGACTCGGCGTCGATCCGCACCCCCTGGACGATCGGGGTCTCGGTGCTGCCCCGGCGCAGCAGCGCCCGCACGCGGGCGAGCAGCTCGGCCAGCCGGAACGGCTTGGTCACGTAGTCGTCGGCGCCCGCGTCGAGGCCGACGACGGTGTCGACCTCGTCCGCGCGGGCGGTGAGGATCAGGATGGGCACGCCATGCCCCTCGGCCCGTACCCTGCGGGCCACCTCGAGGCCGTCCAGCTCGGGAAGGCCGAGATCGAGGACGATGAGGTCCACGCCGCCCCCGAGCGCCCGCTCCAGCGCCTGCGGGCCGTCGGGGCTGACTTCGACGGTGTACCCCTCGCGACGCAGCGCGCGGGCGAGAGGCTCGGAGATGGACGTGTCGTCCTCGGCGAGCAGTACTGAGGTCATGGACCGATCGTATGACCAATCTTGAACATTGCCCGGCATCCGCCGCGCTCTTGACCTGCGGTTTGCCACTCGTAGTACATCCTTGATCACCACGAACCCGGCCGAATCGGTCTGTAGTCCACATCCCGCCCGGCGGCGTGAGGCCCGGCGGTCACCCGAGAACCGCCACGGAGGCGGCCGGGAGTGCCAGCGAGGCCGTACCGGAATCGCCGATGCCGTCCGTGTCCAGGTGAATCGCCGGATCCGAGGAGAGCAGCAGGCGGGGGCTCGCGGCGCCGGGCGCCGACGCGGGGAGGAGGACGGGCAGGCCGCCGAGGTTCGCCGCCACGCACACGCCGCCGCGCCACATCATCAGCCAGCGCGCCGAGTTGTCGTCGACCTCGACCCTGACCTCGGACATCCGGGGGTCGTTCAGCTCCGGTGTTCCGCGGCGCAGCGCGATCAGGGAGCGGTGCCATTCCAGCAGCTCGCGGTGCGGTTTGCCGTCCGGCTCCGACCAGTCGAGGACGGACCGCCGGAACGTGTCCACAGCCTGTGGATCGGGGATCTCGCCGGCCCAGCCGTGCCGGGAGAACTCCCGCCGCCGCCCTTCGCTGACCGCGCGCGCGAGGTCGGGGTCCTGGTGGTCGGTGAAGTAGCACCACGGGGTGGACGCGCCCCATTCCTCGCCCATGAAGAGCATGGGCGTGAACGGGGCGAGCAGGAGCAGCGCCGCGCCCACCTTGAGCAATTCCGGGGATGGAAGGAGGGCGGCCATGCGGTCCCCCGCCGCGCGATTACCCACCTGGTCGTGGTTTTGCAGGAAGCCGAGGAACCTGTGCGCGGGAGTCCGCCGGACGTCCACCGGACGCCCGTGGTGGCGACCCCTGTAAGTGGACATTGTCCCGTCATGGACGAAGACCGTGGTGAGGGCCTTCTTCAACGTTTCCAGGGAGCCGAAGTCGCAGTAGTAGCCCTGCCTCTCGCCGGTGAGGGCGGCGTGCAGGGCGTGATGGAAATCGTCGCTCCACTGGGCGTCCAGACCGTATCCGCCCGCTTCCCTTGACGTCACCAGGCGCGGGTCGTTGAGGTCTGATTCGGCGATGAGGAACAGCTCTCGTCCCAGATGCGCCGAGAGGGCTTCCACGGCACAGGCCATCTCTTCCAGAATGTGCACGGCACTGTGGTCGGTGATGGCGTGGACGGCGTCGAGCCGCAGCCCGTCCATGTGGTAGTCGCGCAACCACATCAGCGCGTTCTGGACGACGAATGCGCGGACCTCGTCCGAGCCTTCCTGGTCGAAATTCACCGCGTCGCCCCAGGGGGTGGCGTGGGCGCTCGTGAAGTACGGCCCGTAGCTGCCGAGCCGGTTGCCGTCCGGGCCGAGATGGTTGTAGACGACGTCCAGGACGACGGCCAGCCCGCGTGCGTGGGCGGCGTCCACGAAGCGCTTCAACCCGTCCGGGCCGCCGTAGGGCTCGTGCGGCGCCCAGAGGTGGACACCGTCGTAGCCCCACCCGTGCCTGCCGGGGAAGGACGCCACCGGCAGCAGTTCCACGGCGTCCACCCCGAGCGCGACCAGATGGTCGAGGCGTTCGGCCGCCGCGTCGAACGTCCCTTCCGGGGTGAACGTGCCGACGTGCAGCTCGTAGAGGACGCTGCCCGGGAGCGGGCGGCCGTGCCAGTGCTGGTCCGTCCAGGCGAACCACTCGTGGTCGTACACGCGGCTCTGGCCGTGGACTCCGTCCGGCTGCCAGGGCGAGCGCGGGTCGGGCAGCACCTCGCCGGCGCCGTCCAGGACGAAGCCGTAGTCCGTCCCGTGGCCGGCGTCCGCCACCTCGGCCGCCCACCGCCCGCCGGGCAGCGCCTCCATGTGGTGGCGGGCGCCGCCGGCCAGGACGTCGACGCGGTCGGCCGACGGCGCCCACACCTCGAACCGGGTGCTCACCGATCGATCTCCCTGGGGACGAGCAGGGCGACGGGCAGGTGCTCGAACAGGCGCGAGGCGTCCAGGAACGGGCCCATGTGGGTGCAGCCCGTCAGGACGTCCCGCCAGCCCTGGCCGCGGACGTCCACCCGCGTGCCCTTCCAGCCGCCGCGGCGTTCCAGGCCGACGGGCAGCCGCGTGGCGAGGGCGACGGCCTCCCCGCGGGTGAATCCGACGACGTGCTCGGCGCCCGGCCCCCGCACGGCGACCGGCTCGTGCCGCGCCCCCGGGCCGAACCAGTCCGGGTTCGAGCGCCGCAGCCGCAGTATCCGGGATGTGACCAGCAGTTTCTCGTCGTCCACCTCTTTCGGGCGGCGGCCGGTGTCGAGCCGGAAGAGGTGCTCGCGGCGCCGCCCGTAGTCGACCGGCCGCCGGTTGTCGGGGTCGACCAGCGCCAGACCGGTCAGCTCGCAGCCCTGGTACACGTCCGGGACGCCCGGCATCGCGAGCTGGACGAGCTTCTGCCCGAGCGTGTTCACGCGGGCGTACGGGGCCAGCCTGGCGACGAACGACGTCATGTCGGTGACGAGGTCCGGGTCGGCGAGGACGCCGCGCGCGTAGGCGAGCACGGCCTCCTCGTACCCGGCGTCCTGCTCGGCCCAGGACGTCCGGGTCTTGGCCTCGCGCATCGCCTTGATCAGGAACTCCTCCAGGCGGCCGATGGTGAGCGGCCACGCGCCGACGAGCGTCTGCCAGAGGAGGTATTCGAGGTCGGGCTCCAAGGGCGACGGACCGGGACCCCAGTTCCGCCACCGTTCGACCGCTTCGATCCATTCGCCCGGCAGCTCCGACAGGACGGCGAGCCAGGCCCGCACGTCCTCCTCGCGCTTGGTGTCGTGCGTGGACAGCGTCGTCATCGTCAGCGGCCAGTCGCGGGCGATCCGGATGCAGTGCGCGTGGAACTCCTCCGGGGTGACGAAGAACCGCCCGGGGTCGCCGCCGACCTCGTTCAGCGAGGCCATGCGGTTCCACCGGTAGAACGCCGTGTCCTCGACCCCCTTCGCGGCGAGCGGGGCGGACGTCTGCTGGAACCTCACGATGAACTCGGCGTCCGTGCGCTCGCCCTGGCCGAGCGCCAATGCGACGACCGTTTCGAGGTCGCCGTGCAGTTCCTCCGGGAGATGCTCGCGGGCACGGCGTGCGGCCTCGTTCATGACGTCGACGGCCTGCTGCGGTGCGTCCTCTCCCGGAACGACGTACGCGCGGTAGACGGGCATGGCGACGAGCAGTTCGACCAGCGCTTTCTCCAGCCCTGAGCGACGCTCGCCCACGACGCGCCGGAGGACGCGCAGTAGCCGGTCGATCTCGGGCTTGAGGCCGTGCGTCGCGGCGTGGCGGCGCGCCTCGTACTCGACCTCCTCGAACCGGGCGGGGTTCCCGGTGAGCGATACGTAGTAGTCGGTGAGCGGCTTCTCCCCGGCGGGGTCGACGAACAGCCCGCCGACCATGCCGAGCGAGTCGTAGCCGGTGGTGCCGGAGCACGGCCAGTCCGGCGGCAGCCGCTCCTCCCCCGCGGTGATCTTCTCGACGAGCAGCCGCCGGCCCGGGGCCGCCTCCGCCAGCCGCCGCAGGTAGCCCCGGGGGTCGGCGAGGCCGTCCGGGTGGTCCACGCGCAGGCCGTCCACCAGGCCCTCCTCGACCAGGCCGAGCAGCAGCGCGTGCGTGCGCTCGAACACCTCCGGGTCCTCCTGCCGGAGCCCGATCAGCCCGGAGATGTCGAAGAAGCGGCGGTAGTTCGGCTCCCCCCTGTCAGGCGCGGGGGAGCCGGGCAGGACGAGCCGGCCGCCGCCCGCGTCCCAGTCGACGTCGAACCACTTCGCGAACGGCGACTCGCGCCCGTCGGCGAGGACGGCCGCCAGCGGCATGTTCAGGTCGTGCGGGTCGGGGATCGCCATGTGGTTCGGGACGATGTCGACCAGGACCCCCAGCCCGTGCGCGTGGAACCGGGTGACCATGGCGCCGAACGCCTCGGGGCCGCCGAGCTCGTCCGACAGCCGGGAGTGGTCGACGACGTCGTACCCGTGCGTCGACCCGGGCGCGGCCTGCAGGATCGGGGACAGGTAGACGTGCGAGACGCCGAGAGAGGCCAGGTAGGGGGCGAGCGCGCCGGCCTCGGCGAAGCCGAAGTGCTCGTCGGGCGTACCGCGGAGCTGGAGGCGGTAGGTTCCGGTCGGGGGCGTGGCGAGCGGATCCGCGGCGGGCGTGGCCGCTTCGGTGCTGTGGTCCTCGGACACGGTTTCCTCGGGGGGTTCGTCGGCGGGGGGCGGTTCCTCGGGGGCGGGCTCGGCGTGCGGCGCGTCGTCCATCGCGGACCCTCAGACCCGGCGCAGGACCTGGACGGAGCGCGCGCCCACCTGCACGGTCTCGCGGGCCTTCACGATCGGCGACTCCTCCTCCGCCAGCAGGGGGTCGGCGGTGTCGAGCATCTTTATCCACATCTGCCCGTACAGCGCGGGCGGAAGCGTGAACGGCAGGTCCCCGTCGTGGGCGTTGAACAGCAGCAGGAACGAGTCGTCCTTGACCTGCCGTCCGCGCCGGTCGGGCTCCCCGATCGCGTCGCCGTTCAGGAACACGTCGAGCGCCTTGTTGAACCCGGCCGACCAGTCGCTGTCCGACATCTCCGTCCCGCCGGGGGTGAACCAGACGAGGTCCGGCAGGTCCTCGGGCCGGGAGGCCGCGCGGGCGCGCGTGCTCCTCTGGTCGCCGCGGAAGAAGCGTCTCCGGCGGAACACCGGGTGCTCGGTGCGCAGCGCAGAGAGGCGGCGGACGAAGTCGAGCAGGAAGCCGCGCTCGTCGAAGCCGTGGTGGTCGGCGGGGTCGGTTGGTCGGGGCCGGCGCGTGTCGTCGCGCAGGCCCGTCCAGTCGACCCACGACAGCTCGGTGTCCTGGCAGTAGGCGTTGTTGTTGCCGCCCTGCGTCCGGCCTATCTCGTCGCCGTGCAGCAGCATCGGGACGCCCTGCGACAGGAACAGCGTGGTCAGGAAGTTGCGCTTCTGCCGCTCGCGGAGCGCGATCACGTCGAGGTCGTCCGTCGGGCCCTCGTGGCCGCAGTTCCACGACCGGTCGTCGTTCGTGCCGTCCCGGTTGCCCTCGCCGTTGGCCTCGTTGTGCTTGCCGTCGTAGGAGACGAGGTCGTGCAGCGTGAACCCGTCGTGGCACGTCACGAAGTTGATCGAGGCGATGGGGCGGCGGCCGTCGTCGGCGTACAGGTCGGACGAGCCGGTCAGCCTGGACGCGAAGTCGGGCATGGCGCCCGGCTGCCCGCGCCAGTAGTCCCGCGTCGTGTCGCGGTACTGGCCGTTCCACTCCGTCCACAGCGGCGGGAAGTTGCCGACCTGGTAACCGCCCTCCCCGATGTCCCACGGCTCGGCGATCAGCTTGACCTGGGAGACGACCGGGTCCTGCTGGACGAGGTCGAAGAACGCCGCCAGCCGGTCCACCGCGTGCAGCTCCCGCGCCAGCGTCGCGGCCAGGTCGAAGCGGAACCCGTCCACGTGCATCTCGGTCACCCAGTACCGCAGCGAGTCCATGATCATCTGCAGGACGTGCGGGCTGCGCATCAGCAGGCTGTTGCCGGTGCCCGTCGTGTCCATGTAGTAGCCGGGGTCGTCGTCGGCGAGCCGGTAGTACGAGGCGTTGTCGATGCCCCGGAGCGACAGCGTCGGCCCGAGGTGGTTGCCCTCGGCGGTGTGGTTGTAGACCACGTCCAGGATCACCTCGATCCCGGCCTCGTGCAGCGCCTTCACCATCGCCTTGAACTCCAGCACCTGCTCGCCCCGCTGCCCGGACGAGGAGTACTCGTTGTGCGGCGCGAAGAACCCGATGGTGTTGTAGCCCCAGTAGTTGCGCAGCCCGCGGCTCGTCAGCGCGTCGTCGTGGACGAACTGGTGGACCGGCATCAGCTCCACCGCCGTCACGCCGATCGAGCGGAGGTGATCGGTGATCACCGGATGGCCGAGGCCCGCGTAGGTGCCGCGCAGCGCCGGCGGGATCTCCGGGTGCCGGGCGGTGAGGCCCTTGACGTGCGCCTCGTAGATCACCGTCTCGTGGTAGGGGATGCGGGGCGGGCGGTCGTCGCCCCAGTCGAAGTACGGGCTGACGACCACCGACCGCATCGTGTGGCCCGCCGAGTCGGCGTCGTTGCGCGACCACGGGTCGCCGAAGTCGTAGCCGAAGCACGACTCGTTCCAGTCGATCTCGCCCTCGACGGCCTGCGCGTACGGGTCGAGCAGCAGCTTCGCCGGGTTGCAGCGCAGGCCGCGGCGCGGATCGTACGGCCCGTGCACCCGGAACCCGTAGCGGCGCCCCGGCATGACGCCCGGCAGGTAGCCGTGCCAGACGAAGGCGTCCACCTCCGGCAGCGGGAACCGCGTCTCCTCGCCGTCGCCCGCCGGCCCGTCGAACAGGCACAGCTCGACGCGCTCGGCCACCTCGGAGAACACGGCGAAGTTCGTGCCCGCCCCGTCGAACCGCGCGCCGAGGGGGTAGGCGTCCCCCGGCCAAACCTGCGCCACGTCCCGCCTCCCGTCCCTGCGGCACCGGGACCCGGCGGCATGCGCCGGGGCCGCACGCGGGAAGCCCTTCCCGCTGAGGGGTGGATCACACCGAATCGGACCCCTCTGGCAACAACGGACACGGCTGGGCTATCTTAGGGGAGCCTTACCTTATTGAGGGCGCCCTTACCTGCGCGGGTCGGGGCGCCCGTCCAGGATCAGCCGCACGGAAGGTATCCCTCCCGCATGTACGTCTGCATCTGCAACGCCGTCACCGAGGACGACGTCCTCGGCTGTATGGCGGACGGCTGCACGACCGCCAAGGCCGTCAAGGCGGCCTGCGGGTTCAAGCCGAACTGCGGCTCCTGCACCAAGCGCATCCACCAGATGGTCAGCGAGTACCGGACGGCCGGCGAGCTCGCCGACGCCCTCACGGGCGGGCCGCTCGGCCTCTCCGCCGTCCTCGGGCCCTCCGCAGCCGAGATCGGCGTCCCCGCGGACGCCGTCACCGAGACCGCCGAAGGAGGCGCCGCGCCGCCCACCGCCGCCTGAACCGTCGACCCCGTACGGACGGAACGGACAAGTTCGTGCGGGGGTCAGTGCTGACCAGAAACAGCCCGGCATGCGAGCATGGGCGGCATGGATGGCGACAAGGACATCATCGCGCTGCTGAACGACCAGCTCACCGCGGAGCTGACGGCGATCAACCAGTACTTCCTGCATTCCAAGATGCAGGAGAACTGGGGCTTCACCCGGATCGCCAAGCACACCCGCGACGAGTCGTTCGACGAGATGCGGCACGCGGAGCGGCTCACCGACCGGATCCTGTTCCTGGAAGGGCTCCCGAACTACCAGAAGCTCGGCACCCTGCGCATCGGCCAGACCATCGTCGAGCAGCTGGAGGCCGACCTCGCGATCGAGATGGAGGCCGTCGAGCGGCTGCGTCCCGGCATCGAGCTGATGCGCTCGCGCGGCGACGTCACCTCCGCCCGCATCTTCGAGGACATCCTCGCCGACGAGGAAGAGCACATCGACTACCTGGAGACCGAGCTGAGCCTCGTCCAGGCCCTCGGCGAGCAGAACTACCTGCAGCGGCTCACCGGCTCCCCCGGCGACGACGGCCCGAGCCCGGTCTGACCGCTACGGCGCCTCCGCGGGCGCCGGGCCGCCGCTCCTGCGCAGCACGTACGGCTGGATGATCCCGAGACCGCGGACCGGGCGCCGCACGATCCGCGTCACCTCGTAGCCCGGCACGTCCTCCAGCCGCGCCGCCAGCTCCCCGTCGATCACGACCGCGCCCGGCCGGGCCAGCGACGTCAGCCGGGCCGCGAGGTTGACCGTGGTGCCGAACACGTCGCCCATCAGCGGCAGGACGGGCCCGTACGCGACGCCGACCCGCACGTCCGGGACCTCCGTCTCGTCCTGGATCGCCGCCGCCACCGTCAGCGCGATCTCCGCGCCGACCTCCGGCGTCTCCGCGCTGAACAGCACCTCGTCGCCGAGCGTCTTGACCAGCCGGCCGCCGCAGGAGGCGATGATGTCGGCCGCGGTCTCCTCGAACCACTCCACGACGCGGGCCAGCTCGATCTCCTCCAGCTCCCGGCTGACCTGGGTGAACGAGACCATGTCGGCGAACCCGACCGTGGTCATCGGGCGCCCCGCCGGATCGCCGTTCTCCCGGGTCGCCGCCGCCGCCAGCGCCCGCGTCCCCGCCGCGGCGAGCTGCCGCCGCCACGCGTGCACGACCAGCGGCTCGAACTCGCCGATGTGCTTCTCGGCGATGTCCACCACCGTGTCCACCGCCTCCGCGGACGGCGCCTCGTGCAGATCGTGCGTCAGCATGCTCCGCAGCAGGTTGACCTGCCATTCGGCGAGCCGGGTCATCGTCTGGCCGAAGGCCCGGACCAGCCGGACCACGCCCTCCTCGTCCAGGATCCCGTCGTCGACGAGCCGGCGGAGGCGGTCGAGCGCCGCGACGTCGCCCTCGGTGTAGGCGATCGTGTCGTCCGGCATGGACGGGTAGCCGAACGCCCGCCAGATCCGGCCCGCGAACTCCCGGGTGACCCCCGACAGCCGGACCGCGTCCACGCGGTTGTACCGCAGCTCGCCTCCGAGCAGGAGCTCTTCGATCTCCTTCGGATCCGGCAATCCGGCCGCCATCATCCGCCCCTCAGTCCGCCGCCGCCATGGGCCGCGGCGGCGGCGTCGTGGATCGGTACCCGCCCATATCGTCGCAGATCAGAAACCGGATCACCGCCCGGATCATCGATCCCCGCCCCGCGATCACCGGACGTGCACCACATCTCCGGCGCTGACCGCGCTGTCCCCGGCCGTCCCGGAGACCACGAGACGGCCCGCCCCGTCCACGTCCCGCGCCGTCCCGGCCAGCCGCTCGCCGCCGGGCAGCTCCACCCCGACGCGCCGGCCGAGCGTCGCGCACAGATCCTTGTAGGCGGTACGCAGCCCGCTGGTCTCCGGATCACCGCCGAGCGCCGTCCACTCCCGGTACCAGGTCGCGTACTCCCGCAGGATCGCGCGCAGCAGCGGCGCCCGGTCGCTCAGCGGCGCCCCCTCGATCGCCAGGGACGTCGCCGTCGGGACGGGCAGCTCGTCCGTCCGCAGCCCCACGTTCAGCCCCACGCCGACGACCAGCCCGTCCTCGACCTTCTCCACGAGGATCCCGGCCAGCTTCCGGTCGCCGACGATCACGTCGTTCGGCCACTTCAGCCGCGCGTCCACCGCCATGTCGCCGCCGTCGCCGAGGAACCCCTCCCCCGTCTGCGACCAGGCGGTCATCCGGCGGACGGCGGTCGCGACGGCGACACCGGTCAGCAGCGATGCCCACCCGAGCATCGGCACCGGCACCCGCGGCCGCAGCAGCATCGAGAACGCCAGCCCCGACCGCGCCGGCGCCGACCATACCCGCCCGAGCCGCCCGCGGCCCGCCGTCTGCAGCTCGGTGACCAGCACGGTCCCCTCCGGCGCCCCCTCCCGCGCCCGCACGGCGAGGTCGGCGTTCGTGGACCCCGTCTCCGCCACGACACGGACCTCCCGCCACAGCCCGCCCTCGCGCACGAGCGCACGCTGCAGCGCCGCCTCGTGCAGCGGCGGCCGATCGAGATCCCCATACGGTGAGTCGGTCACGTACCCATCCAACCCCACCGCGGGTTCGATCTTGGGACCGCGTCCGGCGCCGCGGCCCCCGCTCGTTAGGGTGCCGTTCATGGATGGTGTGACGCTGCGGCGCGACGGACACGTCGCGGAGATCGTGCTGGACCGGCCCGAGGCCCTCAACGCCCTGTCGACGGCGATGGCGCGCCGCCTCGCCGCCGTCTGCGCCGAGGTTGCGGCCGACCCGGCGGTGCGCGCGGTGGTGCTCGCCGCTGCCGGGGAGAAGGCGTTCTGCGTCGGCGCCGACCTCAAGGAACGCAACGCCATGACCGACGACGAGATCCTCGCGCAGCGCCCCGTCTTCCGCGCGGCCTTCGGCGGCGTCCTCGGCCTGCCGCAACCCGTCATCGCCGCCGTCCACGGCTACGCGCTCGGCGGCGGCTGCGAGTTCGCCCTGTCCGCCGACCTGATCGTCGCCGACGAGACCGCCGCTTTCGGCCTCCCCGAGGTGAGCGTCGGCCTCGTCCCCGGCGGCGGCGGCACCCAGCTCGCCCTCCGCCGCCTCGGCCCGGGCAAGGCCGCCGACCTCGTCTTCACCGGCCGCCGCCTCGCCGTCGACGAAGCCCTCGACCACGGCCTGGCCGACCGCAAGGTCCCGGCCGGAACCGCCCGCGACGAGGCCCTGGCCATCGCCGCGACCATCGCCCAGAACTCCCCGACCGCCGTCCGCGCCGCCAAGCGCGCCATGCGCCTCGGCGCCGGCGTCGCCCTGGACGCCGCCCTCGACCTCGAAGAGAACGCCTGGCGCACGGTCGCCTTCTCCCCCGACCGCCGCGAAGGCATCGCCGCCTTCAACGAGAAGCGCAAGCCTGTCTGGCCCGGTTGATCCAGGGGGGCGACCCCCTGGAACCCCCGTCACGAGCCGGTCGATCCTCACGCCACGGTGCGGCTCGTCGTGACCGTGCGAGTCGGCGACGTGTCGCTGCGGTCGCCCGGCTCGACGGGCATGCGCCCTCCGCTCGCTGCGCTCGCTCCACGCGCCTGCCCGTGACCCCGGCTGAGGTCGGGTCCGAGAGGGGGCCTTCGGACCCGGCCACGTGCGTTTTAGTCGAGGGGTTTCGCCATGTGGACGACGCAGCGGCCGCCGATGTCCTCGCGGCCTGTCTCGCGGTAGCCGAGGCGTTCGTAGAGGGCGATGTTCTTGGTCATCAGCTCGTTGGTGTAGAGGCGCAGGCTCGGGAGGGACAGCGTGCGGGCTTGGTCCTCCGCGAAGGCGAGCAGGGTGCGGCCGATGCCCCGGCCGTGGTGGGCGGGGGCGACGGCGACGTTCTCCACCAGGAGCATGGCGTCCTCGGGGATGAGGACGATGAGGCCGTCCGGCCCGTCACCGGTCACGAAGACCCGGCCGGCGTCGATGAGGGCCCCGTAGTCGGCGTCCATGGGGAGCGGGCGGGTGCCGATGATCTCGGCCCAGGGGGCGTAGGCCGCCTCGACGATCTCCTCGATGCGGGGGCGGTCGGGTCCTGCGGCTGTTCTGATCATGGTCACCCCGTGTTCTGGAGGCCGGCGGCCACTCCGTTGACCGAGAGGAGGAGCAGGGCTTCGAGGTGGGCGCGTTCGTCCTCGTCGTCCACGCCCGCGCGGAGGGCCTTCAGGGCGCGGAGCTGGAGGTGGGAGAGGGCGTCCACGTAGGGGTTGCGGAGCTCGACGGCGCGGGAGAGGACGCGGCGGTTCTCCAGGAGGCGGTCGTGGCCGGTGACCGCCAGGACGAGGCGGTGCGTGCGGTCGTACTCGGCGAGGACGGCGGCGGAGAGCTCGGGCCGCTCGCCGAGGGCCAGGTAGCGCTCGGCGATCGCGCGGTCGGACTTGGCGAGGCTCATCTCGGCGTTGTCGAGGAGGGTGTTGAACAGCGGCCACGCCTCGTAGGCCTCGCGCAGCCCGTTGAGGTCGCGGCCGTCGTCGGAGACGGCGGCGAGGCCGCTGCCGAGGCCGTACCAGCCGGGCAGGTTGACCCGGGTCTGCGTCCAGGCGAACACCCAGGGGATGGCGCGCAGGTCCTCCAGGCCACGGGCCGCCCTGCGGCGGGCCGGGCGGGAGCCGATGCGCAGCTCGGAGATCTCCTCCAGGGGGCTGACGCGGGCGAACCAGGCGGCGAAGCCGTCGGTCTCGACCAGGCTCCGGAAGGCGCCCTCGGCGGCCTCGCCGATCCTGTCGGCGAGGGGGCGGAAGCGGGCGGCGGCCTCGCGGGCGCGGTCCTGGACGGGGTCGGTCGAGGCCAGCAGGACGGCGCTGGTGACCTGCTCGACGTGCCGCCGGGCGATCTCGGCGTGGCCGTACCGGGCGAAGATGACCTCGCCCTGCTCGGTGACCTTGAAGCGGCCCGCGACCGAGCCGGGCGCCTGCGCGAGGATCGCGCGGTTGGCGGGGCCGCCGCCGCGCCCGAGGGAGCCGCCGCGCCCGTGGAACATGGTCAGCGTGATGTCGTGCCGGGCCGCCCACGCGGCGAGGGCCTCCTGCGTGTCGTACAGGCGCAGGGTCGCGCTCGTCGGGCCGAGCTGCTTGGCGGAGTCGGAGTAGCCGAGCATGACCTCCAGGCGGCGGCCGGTCTCCTCCAGCCGGCGCTGGACGGCCGGGATCTCCAGCATCCCGTCCAGGACGGACGGGGCGCGCTCCAGGTCCTCGCCGGTCTCGAACAGCGGGATCACGTCGAGGACGGGCGCGCCGTCGCCGAGGGACGCGGCGAGCTCGTGCACGTTGGCGATGTCGGCGGCGGACCGGGTGAACGACACGATGTAGCGGTGGCAGGCCCGGACGCCGAAACGGTTCTGGATCCAGGCGACGGTGCGGAGGGTGTCCAGGATCTCGTCGGTTATTTCGGAGTGGTCGTTGTTGAGTTCGGCCAGGGCCTTCTCGTGCAGTTCGGAGTGCTGGCGGATCTCCAGCTCGGCCAGGTGGAACCCGAACGTCTCGACCTGCCAGACGAGCTGCTGGACGCGCCCGTACGCCTGCCGGACCGCGCCCGCGCCCGCGAGGGAGTCCTGGACGGTGCGCAGGTCGGCGAGCAGCTCGTCCGGGGACGCGTAGGCCAGGTCGGCGTCGCGCTCGCGGGTCGCGGCGATGCGGGCCGCCGCGTAGAGGAGGAGCTGGCGGTGCTCCTCGCCGGGCGACCGCTCGGCGATCTCGCGGAGGCGGGACGGGTGCGCGGTGCGGGCGGCGGCCAGCGCGTTCAGCAGGTCCTTCGACGGGGGCGTGGTCGACTCGTGGACGGTCAGCTCCCGGCCGACGCGGGCGCAGGCGTTCTCCAGGGCGCGCAGGACGTGGTCCGCCTGGATCATGACGGCGTCCCGGGTGACCTGGGCGGTGACGTAGGGGTTGCCGTCGCGGTCGCCGCCGATCCAGCTGCCGAACCGCAGGTAGGGGCGGGCCCTCGGCGGGCGGGTCCCGGTGCGCTCGCCGTCCAGGGCGCGGTCCAGGGCCCGGTAGACGGCCGGGACGACACGGAAGATCGTCTCGTCGAACGCGGCCATCGCGGTGCGGACCTCGTCCAGCGGGTCGATCTGGGTGCCGCGGCGCAGCGCCGTCCGCCACAGCAGGTCGATCTCCTCGCGGAGGCTGCGCTCGATCTCCTCGCGCTCGGACGCGCCGGGCCCCGCGTTCAGCCGGGCCAGCAGGTCGCTGATCCGCTGGATGGCGGTGACGACGGCGCGGCGGCGCGCCTCGGTCGGGTGCGCGGTGAAGACGGGGCGGAACTCCAGGCCCTCGACGATCGCGTCGAGCCGCCCGTCGCCGGACGCGCGGATCTCCTCGATCGCGGCGGCGGCCGAGCCGGGCACGGTGCCGCCGGTGTCGCGCTCCCGCAGCGTCCGGATGCGGTGGTGCTCCTCGGCGAGGTTCGTCAGGTGGAAGTAGACGGTGAACGCGCGGGCGACCTGCCCGGCGCGTTCCAGCGACCAGCCGTCGACCAGGGCGGCGACCTCCTCGATGCCCGTCTCGCCGCGGCGGGCCGCGATCACCGCGTGGCGGAGCCGCTCGACGTCGTCCAGCAGTCCGGTGCCGCCGTACTCCACGAGGGAGTCGCCGAGCATGGCGCCGAGCAGCCGCACGTCGCGGCGCAGCGGCTCGGGCATCTCCTGCCGAAAGGTGTCACGCGTCTTCGTAGCCACCCGCCCAAGCGTAACGAGAGGCGGGGAAAGGGCGTCCATCCCGGTCATCGGCACCCGGTCGCGACCGCCCGATCAGCGTGCGGTTACCCTGGCCCGCATGGCGATGGAAGCCCCTGAACCCCCCGTCGGCTACGACGTCCACACCACGGCGGGAAAGATCGCGGACCTGGAGCGCCGCCGCTACGAAGCGGTGCACGCCGGTTCGGCGCGGGCCGTGGAGAAGCAGCACGCCAAGGGCAAGATGACCGCCCGGGAGAGGATCGACGCGCTGCTCGACCCCGGCTCGTTCGTGGAGTTCGACGAGATGGCGCGGCACCGCTCCACCAACTTCGGGATGGAGAAGAACCGGCCCTACGGCGACGGCGTCGTCACCGGGTACGGGACGGTCGACGGACGCCCGGTCGCGATCTTCAGCCAGGACTTCACCGTCTCCGGCGGCTCCCTCGGCGAGGTGTTCGGCGAGAAGATCGTCAAGGTGATGGACCACGCGCTGAAGACCGGCTGCCCGGTCATCGGGATCAACGACTCCGGCGGCGCGCGGATCCAGGAGGGCGTGGTCGCGCTCGGCCTGTACGCGGAGATCTTCAAGCGGAACGTGCACGCCTCCGGCGTCATCCCGCAGATCTCCCTGGTGATGGGGCCGTGCGCGGGCGGCGCCGTGTACTCGCCGGCGATCACCGACTTCATCGTCATGGTCGACCAGACCTCGCACATGTTCATCACCGGCCCGGACGTCATCAAGACGGTCACCGGCGAAGAGGTGACGATGGAGGAGCTGGGCGGGGCGCGCTCGCACAACTCCAGGTCCGGGGTGGCGCACTACCAGGGGTCGGACGAGGACGACGCGATCGAGTACGTCAAGGCGCTGCTGTCGTACCTGCCGTCCAACAACCTCTCCGACGCGCCCGTGTTCGACGTGCCCGTGGACGTGGCCGAGACCGACGAGGAGCTCGACACCCTCATCCCGGACTCGCCGAACCAGCCGTACGACATGCACACCGCCATCGAGCACGTGCTGGACGACGGCGAGTTCCTGGAGGTCCAGGAGCAGTTCGCGCCGAACATCATCGTCGGGTTCGGCCGGGTCGAGGGGCACTCGGTCGGCATCGTCGCCAACCAGCCGATGCAGTTCGCCGGGACGCTCGACATCGACGCCTCCGAGAAGGCCGCCCGGTTCGTACGGACCTGCGACGCGTTCAACGTCCCGGTGATCACGTTCGTGGACGTCCCCGGCTTCCTGCCCGGCACCGACCAGGAGTGGAACGGCATCATCCGGCGGGGCGCCAAGCTGCTGTACGCCTACGCCGAGGCGACCGTCCCGCTCGTCACGATCATCACGCGGAAGGCGTACGGCGGCGCCTACGACGTCATGGGGTCCAAGCACCTCGGCGCCGACATCAACCTGGCGTGGCCGACCGCGCAGATCGCGGTGATGGGCGCGCAGGGCGCGGTCAACATCCTGTACCGGCGCGAGCTGGCCGCCGCGGACGACCCGGACGCCCGCCGCGCCGAGCTGATCACCGAGTACGAGGACACGCTCGCCAACCCCTACATCGCGGCGGAGCGCGGCTACATCGACAACGTGATCAAGCCGTCCGAGACGCGCGGGCAGGTCGTGCGCGCGCTGCGGGCGCTGCGCGACAAGCGCACGACCCTGCCGCCGAAGAAGCACGGGAACATCCCGCTGTGACCGGAACGCCCGATGGGCCGGGAGATGTGGTGACCCCCGAGAGCAAGCCCTTCCTCCGGATCGTCCGCGGCGACCCCTCGCCGGAGGAGATCGCGGCGCTCGTCGCCGTGCTCAGCGCCCGCGCGCGGGCCGCCGCCGCGGCCCGCGACGGCGCCGGGAAGAGCGCCGGGACGTCGCGCTGGGCCGACCGGACGCGGCTCGTCCGCGGCCCGGTCGCGGGCGGTCTCCGGCCGCGCGGGGCGGGTGCCTGGCGGGCGAGCGGCCTGCCCCGCTGATCTTTCCCGTCCGCGGAACCGCAGGCGGGCCGGTCTTCCCGTGGCGACATGTCACCCTGGTTCGCGCCCAGTGGGGGCTCGGCACGAATAGGGTGGAAGGCCATGGCCACCTCGGAGTACGTCCCACAGCCCGCGCGATACGCGATCTTCGTCGACGCGGGGTACCTCTACGCGGCCTCCGGGGCCCTGCTGCTCGGCTGCGGCTCGCGCCGCGAGTACCGGGTCGCCGCCGAGAAGCTGATCAAGGCGCTGACCGACCACGCCGACGAGCAGCGGCGCGGTGAACTCCTCCGGGTGTACTGGTTCGACGCGGCGCCCAAGCGGCAGCCGACCGTCGACCAGCGCGTGATCGCGAACCTGCCGCTGGTGAAGCTGCGCCTCGGCAACCTGAACGCGCAGGGCCAGCAGAAGGGTGTGGACGCCCAGCTCCGCGCCGACCTGGAGGCCCTCGCCCGGCACCGCGCGATCACCGACGCGGTGCTGCTGGCCGGCGACGAGGACATGCTGCCCGCGGTCGAGGCCGCGCAGCGGTACGGCGTCCGCGTGCACCTGTGGGGCGTGGAGCCGACGCACGGCTCCAACCAGGCCGAATGGCTGGTGTGGGAGTCTGACACGGTCGAGGTGCTGGCCGCCGACTTCCTGCGCCCCTACTTCACCAAGGCCAAGGTCCTGCCGGTGCCCGCGCCCGGGACCGCCGCCGCGGTCCGGGACGCCGCGGCCGGAGCGCACCGCACCAGCCCCGTCCCGTCGCCGTCGCAGGTGTTCGCGGGGCGTCCCCCGGTCAAGCCGGCGACCTCGGCCGTCCGCACGACCGTGCCGGTGCCGGGGTCGGCGACGCCCGCCACGGTGGCCGCGTCGATGAACTCCACGGCCAACGCCCCGTCGGACGGCAAGCTCGGCCCCGACCGCGACCACATGCTGGAGATCGGCGAGCACGTCGCGCAGAAGTGGATCTTCGAGCGGGGCCGGGACAACATCCGCGACCTGCTGCCCGGCCCGATCCTGCCGCCCGTGATCGACAAGGAACTGCTGATCGAGGCCGAGAAGACGCTGGGCTCCTCCCTGCGCCCCTACCAGGAGGCCCGCACCTGGCTGCGGGACGGTTTCTGGGAGCGCGTGTACCGGGAGTTCGGCATCGGCATCGGCAAGTCCGACTAGCCGCGGGGCGTCGGCCGCCCCTGTCCCGTTCTCCTCCTGAACGTGAACACGTTTAGCAATTGCTCGGACACCACGCGTCGCATCTCGGTAAGGTCCCGGCCGTATTGGGGGTGAGCCGTGCATGGGGCCTCATCGAGGACGACCACGGGCCGCCGCGCTCCCGCTCGCCGCGGCCCTCGCGCTGACCGGCGGCGCGCTGTCCGGCTGCGAGTCACCCGTCCCGTTCTACCGGCCCGGGGAGGGCGGCGCGGACGACCCGGCGGTCGGGCTCGGCGGGCCCGCGCCCTACACGCGGGCGCTGCCGGACCGGCCCGCGGCGGACGGGGCGGCGCCGTCCGCCCCGCCCGGCGGCGAGGTGCCGGTCGCGCCGGCCGGCGGGCGCGTCTACGCCGCCACCGGCGCCGGGATGATCGCGCCGAACGCGCGCGGGATGCCCGCCCGCCTGTACGTCGCGGGCGGCCGGGTGATCAGCGTCGTCGACCCCGCCACACTCCGCGCCGCCTTCCGCACCGGGCCGGGAACGGCCGTGGCGCAGATCGTTCCGTCGTGGGATCTGCGGCGCCTGTGGGCCATCGACCGGGCCCGCGGCGCGCTCGTCCCCGTCGGGCCGCGCAGCGGGCGGCGCGGCCGCCCCGTCCCGGTCACCGCGCCGGCCGGGCTGTACTTCACCCCCGACGGGCAGGACGCGCTGGTGCTGGCGCGCCGCCCGCCCCGGATCGACGTGCGCGACCCCCGCACCATGGCGCCGCGCGGGGCGATCCCGCTGCCGTGCGACGCCGGGCATGCCGACTTCACCCCGGACGAGACGTCCCTGGTGGCGACGTGCCCGGACGCCGGGACGCTCGTCCGCGTCGACCTCGCCGCCCGCCGCGTGTCCGGGACGCTCCGGCTGCCGGGCGGGGCCCGGCCCGGCGACCTGCGGCTGTCCCCCGACGGCGGCGCCTTCTTCGTGGCGGGCCCGCGCGCGGGCGGGGTGTGGCTGGTGGACGCCCGGCGGTTCGCGCCGCTGGGGTTCGTGCCGACCGCGCCGGGCGCCCGCGGCCTGGCGATCAGCCGGGACGCGGACCGGCTGTTCGTCGTGGGCGGCGGCACCGTCAGCGCCGTCGAGTTCCGGTCGCGGCGGGTCGCGTCCCGCTGGCGGCTGCCGGGCGGCGGCTCCCCCGTGCCGGGCGGGGTGTCGTCGGACGGGACGAGGCTGTGGCTCGCCGACCCCGCCGGCCTCGTCTACGCCGTCTCCACCCGGACCGGACGCGTCGTACGGAAGGTGCGCGTCGCGGGGCGTCCGTCCGGGCTGTGCGTGCATCCGCAGCCCGGACGCTACTCGCTGGGCGGCACCGGCCTGTACCGCTAGCGCCGCCGGCGCCTAGTGCGAGCCGACGTGGTGCCACTCGGGCAGCAGTTCCTCCACGAGCGCCTCGGTCTCGGGCTGGAGCCGGTCCAGCAGCGGGTCGCGGGCGACGCGGCCGCGCAGCTCGTCCACGACCACCTGCACCTGGGCGACGTCGCCGGTCGCGTGGGTCGCGCGGAGCAGGTCGCGCCACAGGCCCTCGTCCTCGGGGGCGAGCCGCAGCCCGGCGCGCGCCGCGCTCACCGCGCCGCGCGCGTCGCCCTCGTCCAGCCGGAGCACGACGAGCCGGTGCGCCACGTCGATGACGCGGGCGGGCGCCTCGTACTCCAGGTCGTGGTCGGCGAGCCAGGAGTACCGGCCGCGCGGCCGGCCCGCGAGGAGCGGACCGCGGACGAGGTCCAGCGCGTACGCCATGTAGGCGGTCTCGGACGCGGGCTCGGCCGCCGACCGCCACACGAGCCAGCGGAACACGTTCAGGTCGACCCGCACCTCGGAGCCGAGCCGGATCCGGCCGCGCTCGTCGTGGTACAGGTTGGGGCGGCCCCGCGCGTCCCGGCCGAGCCAGTCCGACACGCGCGCCACCGTCGCGTCGCGGACGCCGGCGCTCACGCCGCGCGGCCAGATCGCGCCGGACAGCACGGTCGGGTGGACGCCCTCCGGGTGCGCCGCGAGGAACACCAGCACCTCGGTGCACAGCTCGCGGCGGCTCTCGTCCATCGGTCCCGGCGCGTCGACCTCGATCGGGCCGAGCAGCCGGACCTCGGCCGACGACTGCTGCGCGGTCGGCGGTTCCTCCCCGCCGGCCAGGCCCGCAAGCTCGACGGACTCGTGCCGGCCCGCCGTGCGGAACAGCTCGAACACGCCGCGGTAGTCGTCGTCGCGGACGAGCTGCGCGTCGACGTCGAAGCCGAGCACCCCGGCCTGGAGCCGCCCGGCGGCGTCGACGTCCCACGTCCAGGTGGCGCCCTGCACGTCTCCGGGGACGAGGTAGCCCGCGGCCATCCGGGTACCGGTGCGGGCCAGCGCGACGAGCCGGTCCGCCTCGGCCTCCGCCGGCTGGTCCGCCATGATCAGGTAGTGCGGCATCCAGGCCTCGCCGAACACGCCGCGGCAGCGTCCGGTGAGCACCGAGTCGACGCCGGACGCGGCGAGCGCCTGCCGCACCTCCTCGCTGCGGCCCTCCAGCTCGGGCAGCGCGTCGGCGAGCGTCGGCACGGACCGGATCCGGTCCGGGGCGATCTCCGCGAGGCCCTCGCCGAGCTCGCCGTCGAACCCGACGAGCGTGATCCGCATGTGGTCGGACCAGCGGTTGGTGGCCAGTTCGAGCGCGACCGCGGACAGCACCGCGCGGCGGACGTCCTCGGGCCCGCGCAGCGCGATCAGGCCGTGCGCGGCCTCCAGGTCGACGAGGATGCGGCCGTTGTCGTTCGTGCCGATCGAGACGAGGCCCGGGTAGGGGGCGAGGACGTCGCCGAGGTCGGACGCCTCCAGCGCGGGCAGCGCGTCGCCGTTCAGCCGCCACACCTGGCCGTCGTCGAAGGCCTGCCACGGCGCGGGCGGGTTCCGGTCGGCGGGCGCGATCCACAGGTCGAGGCTGCCGTGCCCGTCCCGCAGCCGCCCGAGGTGCACGCCGTAGACGGTCGGCATGGCCCGGCCGCCCGCCGCCATGGACTTCGACATGTGCCGCAGGCCGAGGTCGAGCAGCCTCGCCGCGTCGTCGTCGGCGCCGATCCGCAGCGCCCGCTCGGCCTCGGCCGCCTCGCCCTCCGGCCGGACGGTCCGGTGCCCGAACGCGCGGTGCCACATCTGGGTGCGGCGGCGCCGGCCGAGCACGGCGAGCAGCCCGGCGGCCAGCAGCGACGCCGCGGCGAGGCCCCGCGGCCAGCCGATGTCGATCGCGCCGCCGGTCTCCTCGTACTGCGGCGAGCCCTTCCCGGGCACCTCGGCGCCGCCGCTGCCGGCCTCGCCACCCATCTCGCCGGCCGGGCCGTCCGTCCCGCCGTGCACGGGCGGGTGCGGCGCCTCCTGGTTCCGCGGCTCGCTCGGCTGCGGCGCCGGGGTCGGCGACGCCGGCGGCTGGGACGTGGCGGGCGGCGCCTGGGACGCAGGGGGCTGCGACGCAGGGGGCTCCGACGCAGGGGGCTGCGACGCGGGAGGCTGCGACTCCGGGGGCTTCGGCGTGGCCGGCGGGGCCTGCGAGGCGGGCGGCTGGGTCGGCTGCGCCGTCGGCGGCGCGGGCTGCGCCGGCTTCTCGGGCTTCTCGGGCGGCTTCGGCTTCGCCGGCCGGTCGGGGACGGCGTGCCCGTACCGGAAGTAGTCGTCGAGGTCCTTCTTCGGGATGACCTTCGCGCCCTTGGCGTCGGCGGGCATCTCCAGGATCCAGCCGGGGCGGATCAGGCTCGCGATCGTCAGGCGCGTCCCGTCCGGCTGGATGTGGCCCTTGTTGAGGGCGTAGATCTCCTTGTAGCGGCGCCCCTCGCCGAGGCACTTCTCGGCGATCTCCCAGAGGCTCTCGTGGTGCCGGCCCTCCGGCGGCTGCACCCGGTAGATCTTGGTGGTCGCGGACTTCTCCGCGGGGTCCGCGGTGAGCTCCTCGGCGATCCGCTGCTCGGCGGCGGCGGGTTGCGCCGGGGCGTCCGTCGGGACGCGGTGGAAGGTCTGCGCCTGCGGCTGCATCTGCACGGCCGGCTGCCGCTGCGAGAGCCCGCCGCCGGAGAACGCCGGCACGATCGCGGTGGTGGCGGTGAACAGCAGCAGGGCGGCGACGACGAGCCGGTGCACGAGCGACTGCGTCCCGCCGGCGAGCGGCACCCGGGCGGGCACCCCGACGCCGCGGACGCCCGCGTACACCTCGACGGCCACGCACGCCGCGAGCTGGAGCCAGGCCAGCCACACCAGCGCGACGAGGATCGAGATCAGCGAGCCCGGCCCGACCCGGTGCGTGAGGTCGGACGCCGACGGCACATGGTCGGGCAGCGGCGAACCGAAGAGCGTGATGAGCGCGAACGGGACGCCGGCCATCAGCGCGGTGAGCGCGACGAGCGCTCCGATGCCGGCCACGACGTCGCCGGCGCTGCGGCGCCCTCTCACCCGGACTGGCGTCCTCTGCCCCTGCCGCGTCACCATCGCGCCCCTGCCGTTCTCCGGTCGTCGGACGTCGCCCTCATCGTAGATCTGATCTCGCCGAGTCTCACGGGCCGATCCCTCCCGGTCCGCCCGTGACGGGACGGGCGGACGCGCTGGAGGTCATCTGGAAGTCGCCGAAGCCCGGGATGATCCCGAGAAGCTGCGGCTGCACGCTGATCCGCACGGTGACGGCGACCTCCTGCTCGTCGGCGTCGCACTCGGACGCGGTGACCCGCTCGCCGGAGGACGCGAGCAGGTCGCACGCCGCCGCGCGTGCCCGCCCCGGGTCGAGGACGGGCCGGCCCGTCTCGCGCAGGGCGGCGGTGTCGATCTGGTTCGCTCCGGCCCGCGCCGCCTGCTCGGCCACGTCGGCGGCCCGCTGCCGTGCGTGGATGGCGAGGCCGCCGTCCACGAGCAGCCCCGCGAGCAGGAGGACGATCGGGGTGAACAGCACCGTGTACATCGCGATCGTGCCGCGATCCCGGCTGTGCCGGCCGTCCCGGCTGTACCAACTGTGCCGGCTCCGCCGGCGGTGCCCGGTCATGGCGCGCCCTCCGGGCCGTCCGTCCCGCGGTAGCTGAAGGTGTCGACGGGGGCGACCGCGTGGCCCTGGAGCCGCTTGCTGCCGGGCAGCCCGATGAACGCGAGGTCCCCGAGGTCGACGTCGCAGGTGATGGTCACCCCGACGCGCCCGCCGGGCCCCCAGGCCGACACGTCGGTCTGGACGCTCGGCCCGCCCGTGCACCATTCGGTGCCGCGCATCCCGGCGGCGGCGGTGTCGGCGGCGAGGCTCTGCGCGGACGGGGCGCTGCGCGCGATGGACGCGGCGCGGGCGGCGTCCCGGGCGGCGCCGTCCACCTGGCTCTTGGCGTCCACCATCCGGCCCGCCCCGGCGAGGAACAGCAGGAACGCGACGAAGATGGGCGTGACCAGCACCATCTCCAGCGACATCGACCCACGATCCAGGTTGGTCACGGCTCTGCCCCACGCTGGCAGGCGGTGCCCGCGCCGACGTCGGGGCGGAAGCACTCGATCGGCCCCTGGGAGCGCTGCGACACGTGGAACGTCAGGAACGGCACGACCTGCACCGCCTCGCCGCTGACCTCGACCCAGCGTTCGTCGTTCTCCTCGCCCGCCCTGACCTGGAGACCGCTCAGCAGGTCGGGGCCGATCTCCTGGACGCTGCCGGACGCCTTCGCCCGCGCGGCGCCCTCCCAGCCGCCGCCGACCGGGGAGGTGCGCGCGACGCGGGCGCCCGACTGCGCTGCCGCGAGCGCGACGTGCCGGGCGTGGAACACCATGGCGAACTGCACCACGACGAGCATCAGGAGGATGAGGATCGGGGTGAGCAGGGCCCACTCCATGGACGACGCGCCCGCATCCCTGCCCTCATGTTCTTCCGGGGGGTGTGGGGGGTCGTCCCCCCGCAGGAGACACGCCGGGATGGCGGGCCTTCCGGGCCGCATTTCGCTCACCCCGTGTTGATGCTGTTGGCCTTGTCCTGGATCTTCTTCTGGATGACCGCGCCGATCGTGATGGCGATCAGGGCGAGGATCGCGGTGATGATCGCCCACTCGATCGCGGACGCGCCCCGGCTGCGCTCGTCCTCGGCCCGCAGCCGGGCCAGCCGGTCGCCGACGAGGGCGCGCAGGTAGACGACCGCCGGGTCGTGCAGGGGATTGAGCGGATTCATCGTGACTCCTCCAGGGGGACGGACGGGGCGGGCCGAGTAGGGGACGTCATGAGGCGAGCACCCGCATCAGAGCCGGATAGGCGAGGAAGATCAGGAATCCGGCGCACAGGAACAGCTGCGCGATGAGCATCGACTGGGAGCGCTCGCCGGCCTTGCCCTCCAGCTCCGACAGCTCGCGGCTGCGCATGGACGCGGCCCGCGCGGCGAGCGACTTGCGGACCTGCGCGCCGTCGTCGGAGACGAGCGCGAGCGCCCCGGCGAGGTCGCGCAGCTCGGCGATGTCGAGCTCCTCGCCGAGCCGGCCGAGCGACTGCCAGGGCGTCTGGCCGGTGATGCGGGCGTTGGACAGCGCGTCCCGGATGCGGTGCATCGCCCAGCCCTCGCCGACGTTGGACGCGGTCATCAGCGCCTCGGGGACGCCGCGCCCGCCGGCGAGGTTCATCGAGACGAGGTCGAGGAAGGCGCCGACGACGTGCCGGAAGTCCTGCCGGCGGGCCTGCGCCTCCTGCCGGAGCTGCATGTCGGGGAAGAAGAAGAACAGCGCGGCGAACAGCACGCAGATCCAGGCGGGGACGGCGACGGACGAGCCCAGCCCGAGCAGCGTGAAGTAGGCGACGATCAGCGGGATGAACAGCAGTGCGGCGGCGGGCAGCAGGAACTTCGTCGCGAGGAACGCCTCCAGCGACCGCCCGGTGATCGCCAGGTCGGCGCGGACGGAGCGCAGCTTCCAGCCGCGCGCCTCGCAGAACCGCGCCAGCTCCCGCCCGAGCCGGGCGCGCGTCCCGCCGACCCGGTCCAGGGTCGGGGAGAGCCGGCTCGCCTGCTGCTCCTCCAGGTCGCGGCGGCGGGCGGCGTCGAGCGCGGCCATCCGGGCGGCGAGGCCGGGACGGGACGGGAACAGCGCCCGGACCAGCACGTACAGGCCGAGCCCGACGACGGCGCCGGCGATCATCGCACCGTTCACGAGCCGCCGCCCCCGCCCGCGTCCATGGTGGGCCGGCCGCGCAGCGGGAGCTCCTGCGGGCCCTGCCGCCGGGCGTCCCCGCCCTGCCAGCCCGCGACCGTGCTCGGCACCTCGCCCGGCACGCCGGGCTGGACGGTCCGGCGCGGCTCGCTGAGGAAGCGTCCCGGCAGCTCGTACCGCGACAGCCGCCGCAGCCACAGGAACGCGGCCCCGTACAGGGCGACGACGACGCACAGGACGAGCTGCCCGAGGAAGTCGTCGTACGGCTCGACGTAGGAGTGGTTGAACACCGCGAGGGCCAGGGCCGTCCCGACGGAGACGGCGACGACGATCCGGACGCTGCGGCGGGTCGCGCGCCGGTCGGCCTCCACCCGGCGCCGCATGTCCAGCTCGGCGCGGGCCGAGGTCGCGAGCGCGCTCAGCATGTCGCGCAGGCCGGGGCCGCGGAGCTTGGAGTTCAGGATCAGCGCCGCGATGACCAGGTCGGCGGACGGGTCGTCGAGGTCGTCGGCGAAGCGGCGCAGCGCCTCCGGCATCGGGACGCGGGTGTGCAGCCGGTCGACGAGGTTGCGCAGCGGCTGCTGCAGGGCGGGCGCGGCGGCGCGCTGCGAGGCGGGGATGGCCTGTTCGAGGCCGACGGCGCCCGCGATGGTGTCGCGCAGCGACTCGGTCCAGCCGGCGAGGGCCTCCAGCCGCGCCATGCCCCGGCGCTCCTCGGCGGCGCCGCCCGCGAGGCCGTTCCAGGCGAGCACGAGCGCGCCGGTGCCGGCGGCGGCGATCGGCCAGCGCGTCACGATCAGCACGAGCACGCCGGCGATGACGGCGACGGCGGTACGGGTGGTCAGGGTGCGGACGAGGTCCTCGCGGCTGCGTCCCCGGGCGGGCCCGGTCCGCGGCGGCAGCCCGCGCAGCGCGACGGCCAGCAGCAGGAGCCCGCCGCCGGCGACGGCGCCCGCGACGATGGCGAGGAGCACGTCCGGCGCGTACATCACGCACCTCCCCGGCCGGTCACCAGGCACCCCCGGCGGACGGGTCGTAGCCGTGCTCGGCGAGGTCGTCGGCGCACGCGATCGGCGCGGACGGGACGGCGTACCCGTTCGGCCCGAGCGCGAACACCTCCGACGACAGGACCCGCCCGTCGACGCCGGTGACCTCCCGGACGCTGGACACGTAGCGGCGCAGCCGGCCGCCGGAGGCGTAGTCGTTGCGCTTCTCGATGAACACGACGAAGTCGATCGCGCCCGCGATGAGCATGTGGGTCGCCTCGACCGGCAGCCGCTCCTCCGACTGGATCGCGTAGGTCGCGACCCGGTTGAAGACCTCCACCGAGGAGTTCGCGTGGATCGTCGACAGCGACCCGTCGTTGCCCTGCGTCATCGCGTTCAGCATCGTGACGATCTCGTCGCCGAGCACCTCGCCGACGATCACGCGGGAGGGGTTCATGCGCAGCGACCGGCGGACCAGCTCGGCCATCGAGATCGCGCCCTGCCCCTCGGAGTTCGGCAGCCGCTGCTCGAACGCGACACAGTTCGGGTGCAGCTCCGGGAACGCGTCGAGGCCGAGTTCGAGGGCGCGCTCGACGGTGATGAGCCGCTCGTGCGGCGGGATCTCGTTGGCGACCGCGCGCAGCAGCGTCGTCTTCCCGGCGTTCGTGGCCCCGGCGATCATGATGTTCTTGCGGGCGTGCACGGCGGCGCGGAAGAACTGCCCGAGCTCCTGGCTGAACGTCCCGTTGCCGACGAGGTCGGCGAGGAACACCTTGCCGAGGCGGGCGCGCCGGATCGACAGCGCGGGGCGGACGGTCACGTCCATCACGGCCGAGAGCCGCGAGCCGTCCGGCAACCGGAGGTCGAGCTGCGGGTTCGCGGTGTCGAACGGACGCGACGACAGCCCGCTGTAGGCGGCGAGGATCTGGATCAGCTCGACCAGCTCCTCGTCGCTCTCGGCGACCGGCTCGCCCATCACCTCGCGGCCGTCGGCGTACCCGATGAACACCCGGTCGCAGCCGTTGACGTCGATGTTCTCGATCTCGGGGTCCTCCAGCAGCGGCTGGAGCCGGCCGACGCCGAACAGCGCCGCGTGCACCCCGGCGGCGAGCGCCTCCTCCTCTTCGGCGTTCGGCGGGCGCCGCCCCGAGGTGATCTCGCCGCGGGCGAACTCCTCCAGCACCTGGCCGATCAGCGCGCGGGCGAACTGCCGCTCGTCCTCCCCGGTCATCGGCGGCAGCCCGTTCGCGGCGTCCAGCCGGCGCTGCTGCGCGAGCCGGTCGCCGACCTCCTGGCGGAGGCGTTTGACGAGCGCGTGGTCCATCTAGCGCCTCCCCTCCTCGTGGCCGCCGCCCGCCGGGACGTGCGGGGGCGCCGGGACGCCGGGCACCGCGGGCGGTGCCTGCGGTTGTGGTTGTGGCTGCGGTTGCGGCGGTGCGGCCGCCACGGGCGGCGGCGGGACGTCCCGCCCGTCCTGCGGCACCCCGGCGTACGGCACGGGGAGGCGCCCCGCCAGCTCGCCCGCGACCTCCCGCGCCGACCGGATGAGCAGCGAGCGGTCCAGCCGCCCGCCCCAGCTCCCGGACAGCAGGCCGGCGCCCTTCGGGTCGAGCGCGAGGCCGCCGAGAACGGTCACGTCCGGCGGCGGCGGGCCCTGCGCGGAGTCCTGGACGCGGCCGCGCACGCCCGCGAGGATCCGGTCCACCTCGGCGATCGAGCCGCGGAAGTCGCGCGGGTCGGCGAGCACCAGCACGCCGACCGGCGGGCCGCCGCGCAGCTCCGCGGTCAGCGCGGCGACGCGCTCGCGCAGGTGGGCGACCTGCTCCAGGGTGGCCCGGGTGAGCAGGACGACGAGGTCGGCCTCGCGCAGCAGGTCGGCCAGCGGGCTGCCGGCGCCGAGCCGGCCGCAGTCGGCGATCACGTCGACCGGCGCGAGGCCGGCGAACGCCCGGCCGAGCGGCCCCCACAGCCAGGTCATCGCCTGTGCCTGCTCGGCGTTGGTGAGCCCGACGAGCACGTCGAGGCCGCCGGCGAGCCGCTGGCAGTGCTCGGCGATCTGGTCGGGGCGCAGGCCGCGGCGCGCGGTCGCGGCGAGGCTGAGCAGGCCGCGGGACGGGTTGAGCATGCCGCCGTCACCGTCGCCGTCCGCAGCGGGTGCGGCGGGCAGCCGGTACACCAGGTCGCCGCCCGCCTGGTCGCACTCCGCGACGAGCACGGGACGCGGCCACACGGCGCCGAGCGCGACCGCCGCGGTCGTGACGCCCGGCGCCCCCTTGTCGGCCGCGAGCGCGATGAGTGCCACCGTCAGTTACCGCCCGTGTTCGGAACCTGCGGGCCGCCGGTCTGGCCGCCGCCCGTTCCCTGGCCACCGCCCGTTCCCTGGCCACCGCCCGTTCCCTGGCCACCGCCCGCTCCCGGGCCGCCGCTCGGGACCGGGTCGACGCCCTCGTCGTTCCGCCCCGACGGCTGCTGGGGCGCGGGCGGCGCGGACACCGCGGTCCCGTCCGGGATGAGCGCGAGCGCGACCGCCCCGGCGGAGGCCGCCTGCGTCACCTTCGCCGCGTCGGCCGGGAGGACGGCGACGTCCACGCTGGTCTGCTCGGAGCGCAGCCGGGTCGGGCCACCGGAGTCGCCGGTGCCGACGCCGAGCACGATCGCGTCCTGGGCGAGGACGGTCCCGGCGCGCGGCCCGCCGTTCGTCGCGCCGCCGACGGCGAACAGGGTGACGTGCTTGCCGCTGGTCAGGCCGCCCGAGGGCAGCTGGCCCGGCTTGAGCGCGAGGCCGACGACGAGCCGGCCCTTGGCGGGGGCGTCCGAGGGGCTGACCATGGAGTTGGTCAGCAGCGCGCCGCGCACCAGCGGGACGGCCGCGAAGTAGCGGGTCACCTTCGCCCGCTCGGACCACTTGATGTACTGGATGCCGGTGTCGCCGACCTGCACCTCTTCGAGGGCGCTCGCGGGGATCCGCTGCCCGGCCGCGACCGGCTGCGCGATCCGGATCGCCGACACCCGCTCCCCGCTCGCCATCACGAGGTAGGCGCTGGCGAGGGCGCCGCCGAGGATCAGCAGCACCGCCAGGGCCGCGAGCGCGGGCTTGCGCTCGCGCGGGGACGCCGGGAGCCGCTGGCCCCCGGAGGTGCCGAGCCCGGACCGGCCGAGCCCCGCCGTCCCGCCGGACGGGCCCGCCGCGCCCCCGCCGGAGATGGTCGACTGGTTGGACTTCATCGCGCTGCCCACGCGCTCCTTCCCGCCCCGCGCGGATCCCGCCCCGCGAGATCTCCACGTCACCGAGCGATCCATGCTTGCGGGGGCGGTGAGGTCACGTCAATGGATTCGGTGATGCCAAGCCGTCCGAAATCCGGGTACACGGCGATGACCTGCGAATTCACCGGTCACATGGCTACTTACCACCAGTCACATGTGTCACTGACCACATCGCGGCCGTCCCGGGACCCCGTCAGGGGCGGGGCTGGAGGCCGACGAGGCGGCCCAGCAGGGTCATGGTGTGGTCGAAGTAGACGGCCCGTTCCTCGATCACGTTGTTGAATTGCCCGAACAATTCAAAGCTCACCGTTCCGTACAAAGCGGCCCACGCGGTGAAGCAACGCGCTATGACGTCGTCCGGGACGTCCATGAGCACCGCCGCGCGTGCGCAGGCCATGTCGTTCGCGAGCGTGGGCGGTACGGGCGGGAGGGGGCCGGCCGGGTCGAGCGCGCCGGCCGCGTGGGCCTCGGTGACGATCCGCGCGAGCACGAGCGTGTCGCGCAGGGCGGCGGGAACGGTCCTGTCCGGTGCCTGGTAGCCGGGGACGGGTGACCCGTAGAGCAGGGCGTACTCGTGCGGGTGCGCGAGCGCCCATTCCCGGACAGCCCTGCACACGGCGAGCCACCGACCGGCGAAGTCGCCGGCGTCGGCACCGGCGTCGGCGCGCTCGACCGCCTCGCCGACCGCGTTGTACCCGTCGATGATCAGCTCGGTGAGCAGATCGTCGCGGCTCGGGAAGTACCGGTAGATCGCCGACGAGACCATGCCCATCTCGCGGGCGACCGCGCGCAGCGACAGCCCCGCCGCGCCCTCGGTGGCCAGCTGCCGTCTCGCGATCCCGGTGATCTCCCGGATCAGTTCCGCCCGCACCCGTTCCCGTGCCGTCCGGCCTGCGCTCATGAGCGGATGCTAGCAGAGCGTCGCACCATATCGAGAGCACTGCTCTTGACATCGGCGCTCTCTAGAGAGAGCATTGCTCTCGAAAGGAAGCACTGTTCAAGGAGGAGTTCGATGGGCAAGCACGTGATCGTCGGAGCCGGGCAGGTCGGGACGCACCTCGCCGACCGGCTGATCGAGCGGGGCCACCACGTCGTCGTGGTGACGCGGTCCGGCTCGGGGCCGGAGTCGGTCGAGCGGGTCGCGGCGAACGTCGCCGACCGGGACCGGATGACGCAGATCGCCAAGGGGGCCGACGTCCTCTACAACTGCGTGAACCCGCAGTACCACCGGTGGGCGCAGGACTGGCCGCCGATGGCGGCGTCCTTCCTGGGCACCGCCGAGGACACCGGCGCCGTCCTGGTGACGCTCAGCTGCCTGTACGGGTACGGGCCGGTGGACGGCCCGATGACCGAGGACCTGCCGCTCGCCGCGACCGGCACCAAGGGGCGCGTCCGGGCGAAGATGTGGCGGGACGCGCTCGCGGCGCACGAGGCCGGGCGCATCCGCGCCACCGAGCTGCGCGGGTCCGACTACTACGGCCCCCGGAGCACCGACCAGGCGTACATCGGCGAGACGCGGTTCGTGAAGCCGCTGCTCGCGGGCAAGCGCGTACCGTACTTCAGCGACCCGTCCGTCCCGCACGCCTGGACGTACCTGCCGGACGTCGCCGAGGCCCTCGCGATCGCCGGGACGGACGAGCGCGCGTGGGGACGGCCGTGGCACATCCCGACCGGCCCCGCGGTGTCCACCCGGGAGGTCGGCGAGCGGCTGTGCCGGATCGCCGGTGCGCCGGCGCCGCGCATCCACGAGGTCCCGCGCCCGGTCTTCACCGCGGCCGGGGCGTTCGTGCCGATGCTGAAGGAGCTGCGGGAGACCCGCTACCAGTTCGACGCGCCGTACATCCTGGACTCGTCGGCGTTCGAGTCGACGTTCGGGGTGGCGCCGACACCGCTGGACGCCGCGCTCAAGGCGATCGTCGCCGCGGCGCGAACGGCGGAGGACACGGGCAACCGGGCCGCGGGTAATTAAGCTGTGCGGATGCGGATCTCGTTCACTGCGCTCACCGGCTCGGGGCCCCGCGATGTCGTGGTGAACGTCGACTCCGAGGTCACCGTCGAGGGGGTCGCCCGGTCGCTCGCGGCGCTGGACGGCCGCCCCCAGATCCCCGCCCCGCGCTTCTCCAAGGACGCCTTACTCTCCGGGGGCGCGCACCGGGCCCTCTGGATGGACGGCCGGATGCTCGACCCGCAGGCCCTCGCCGTGAAGGAGCTGCGGGACGGCGCCGTCGTCGCCGTCGAGCGGCGCGGCGCCGCCGCCACCGTCCTCGCCGAGCCGACCGGGCTGGTCGAGGTGCGCGTCGCCGGCGGTCCGGCGGCCGGGTCGGTGCACCGGCTCGGCCTCGGCGTCAGCACGATCGGCTCCGGACGGGACGTGGACGTGACGCTGGACGACCCGTCCGTCCCCGCCCGCTCGCTGCGGGTCACGGTCGGCCGCGACGCCGTCCAGATCGAGGCGTCCGCGATGACGATGCAGGGGGCCGCGACCCTGGACGGGACGCCGCTGGGCGCCAAGACGATCTGGCCGCCGGGCGCGATGCTCTCGGTGGGCTCCAGCGTCCTGGCCCTCGCCCCGAGCACCGCGCCCGACGCCCACCTGGAACCGCTGCCGGAGGGCGGCCTGGCGTTCAACCGGCCGCCCCGTCTCACCCCGCCGCAGCGCCCGCGGAGGCTGGAGGTCCCGAAGCGCCCGGAACGGAACCCGCGGGAGCGGCTCCGGCTGTTCGGCGCGCTGCTGTTCTCGGCGTTCGGGCTCGCGATGGCGTTCGGCCTCGGCCAGTGGTGGTGGGCGCTGTTCGCCCTGGCCTGGCCGGTGATGACGCTCGGCGAGTGGATCGGCGACCGGATGCACGGCCGCAAGTCCTACAAGAGGTCGCTGAAGGAGTACCACCGCCGGGCCGGCGAGTTCGACGGCGAGGTCGACCGGCTGCGGCGCGAGGACGAGGCGGAGCGCCGCGCGCTGCACCCCGACCCCGCCGAGGTGCTGCTGACCGCGACCGGCCCGCGCCGGCGGCTGTGGGAGCGCCGCCGCGGCGACCCGGACGTCCTGCACCTGCGGGTGGGGCTCGCCGACCTGCCCGCCCGCATCGAGCTGACCGGCGACCTCGACAGGCACCTGCGCGGTTCGGGGGCGTCCCCGCACGCGGGCGGCTCCCCGGTCCCGACGGCCCGGCAGGTCCCGGTGGCGCTGCCGCTCACCGACCTCGGCGTCGTCGGGCTGACCGGGCCGCGGCACGCCTCCCGGGCCCTGGCCCGCTGGATGGTCGCGCAGGCCGCCGCCCTGCACAGCCCCCGCGACCTGGCCATCGTCGTCCTGTCCGCGGACCGGGACGCCGGGACCGAGTGGAACTGGGTGCGGTGGCTGCCGCACTGCGCGCCCCGCGAGGGCGAGGACTGCGTGGCGCTCGTCGGCACCGACCCCGAATCGGCGGCCCACCGCGTCACCGAACTGGCCATGCGCGTCACCGAGCGGCGGCGGGCGGCGCAGGCGGAGTCGTCCTTCTTCGGCCAGGGCGCCCGGCCGGCCGATTCCGCCCCGTACAACATCCTCGTCGTCCTGGACGGTGCACGCGCGCTGCGCCGCATCCCGGGGATGCCGATGCTCCTCGCCCGCGGCGCCGAGTACGGGCTCTACGCCATCTGCGTGGACGACGAGGAGCGCCTCCTTCCCGAGGAGTGCGGCGCCGTCGCCGCCTGGGACCCGCAGAAGCCCTCGATGCTGCGCCTCCAAGGGCAGGGTCTGGACGTCCTGGGCCCGGTGCTGGCCGACCAGGTGTCCGCCACGTGGACCGACCGGGTGGCACGCGCGCTGGCCCCCGTCCGCGACGTCTCCCGCGAGGACGCCGAGGACTCGCTCCCCGCCGACGTGCGCCTCCTGGACCTCCTCGGCATGCCGGAACCGACCGCGGACCACGTCCTGCAGTCGTGGCACCGGAACGGTGGGCGGACGACCCGCGTCCCCGTCGGCCTCGACTCCGGCGGACGGCACGAGGTGGACCTGCGCGTGGACGGCCCCCACGGCCTCATCGCCGGAACCACCGGCGCGGGCAAGTCGGAGCTGCTCCAGACGCTCATCGCGTCGCTCGCCGTGGCGAACCGCCCGGACGAGATGACGTTCGTCCTCATCGACTACAAGGGCGGCGCCGCGTTCAAGGACTGCGCCCGCCTCCCCCACACCGTCGGCATGGTCACCGACCTCGACGGCCACGCGACCGAGCGCGCGCTGGAATCGCTCGCCGCCGAGCTGCGCCGCCGCGAGGAGATCCTGCTCGACGCGGGCGCCAAGGACGTCGACGACTACAACGACCTGCGCCCCGCCGACCCCGGGCTGCCGGCCATGCCGCGGCTCGTGCTCGTCATCGACGAGTTCGCCGCCATGGTCACCGAGCTGCCCGACTTCGTCACCGGGCTGGTCGACATCGGGCGCCGCGGCCGGTCCCTCGGCGTCCACCTGATCCTCGCCACGCAGCGCCCGGCCGGGGTCGTGACCGCCGACATCCGCGCGAACACCAACCTGCGCATCGCGCTGCGCGTCACCGACCCGGACGAGTCCAGCGACGTCCTCGACTCCCCCGAGGCCGCGCAGATCTCCAAGGCCACGCCGGGACGCTGCTACATCCGCTCCGGCGCGGCGGCCCCGCAGCCCGTCCAGTCGGCGCGGATCGGGGGCCGCCGCCCCGGCGCCGGGACCGGCTCCGGCGGCCCGACCGTCCTGCCGCTGCCCTGGCAGGGCCTCGGCCACCCGCTGCCCGCACCCGGCGGCGCGGCGGCCGGCACCGCCGCCGAGACACCGGTCACCGACCTCGGCGTCCTCGTCCAGGCCGTCGACGAGGCCGCCCGCCGCGCCGGGATCGCCCGGCAGCCGTCGCCGTGGCTGAACCCGCTGCCCGAGCGGATCGCGCTGGCGCCCCGGACCGCCGCCGGGGGCTCGGTCGTGGACGTCCCGCCCGTCCGGTTCGGCGTCACCGACCTGCCGGCCGTCCAGTCCCGCGAGGACCTCACCCTCGACCTCACCTCCGGCGGCCACCTGTACATCGCCGGGTCCGCCCAGTCGGGCCGGTCCACCGCGCTGCGCACCATCGCCGGGTCGCTCGCCGGCGCCTGCTCCCCCTACGACGCGCACCTGTACACCATCGACTGCGGGGCGAACGCGCTGATGCCGCTCGTGTCGCTGCCGCACTGCGGCGCCGTCGTCACCCGCGACCAGCTCGACCGCTGCGAGCGGCTCCTCACCGCGCTGACCGCCGAGGTCGCCCGCCGCCAGCAGCTGCTCGCCGAGGCGGGCTTCGCGTCGCTGGCCGAGCAGCGCGCCGCCGTCGCCGCCACCGACCGCCTCCCCTGGATGGTGCTGCTGCTCGACCGCTGGGAGGGGTTCCTCGGCGCGTTCGAGCACTACGACTACGGCCGCCTCGTCGACCAGGTCATCCGGCTCCTGCGCGAGGGCGCCGCGGCCGGCCTGCGCGCGGTGTTCACCGGCGACCGCTCCGGGCTGGGCGGCCAGGTGTCCACGGTCTTCGACCGGCGGCTCATCCTCCGCATGGCCGACCCGAACGACTACGGCTACGGCGGCCTCCAGGACCGGCAGGTCCCCGCCGCGATGCCCCCGGGCCGCGCCCTCGAACCCGGCGCGCCGGGCACGCCCCCGCGCGAGTCGCAGATCGCCCTCCTCGGGGACGACCCGTCCGGGACGGCGCAGGTGGCCGTCCTGCAGGAGATCGCCCGCGGCTGCGTGGCGCGCTACGGCCGGCTCCCGCGCCGCCGGCGTCCCCTGCACGTGGACGAGCTGCCCGTCCGCGTCACCTACCGGGAGGCGATGTCGCTCGACACCGAGTTCCTCGCCCCGTCCCCGCTGTGGGCGCTGGTCGGCGTCGGCGGCGACACCCTCGCCCCGGTCGGCGTCGACCTGCTCGACGAGGGCCCCGGGTTCGCGGTCGCCGGCCCGCCCCGCTCCGGCCGCTCCACCACGCTCCGCACGATCGTCCACTCCCTGCTCGACCCGGCGGTCGGCGGCGGCCTCGTCCCGGTCGTCCTCGTCACGCCGCGCCGGTCGCCGCTGCGCCTGCTGTCCGGCCGGCCGGGGGTGCTCGGCCTGCTGACGTCCGACTCCGGCGCCGACGACCTCGCCGAGGCCATCGGGGACGAGCACCGCTTCGCGGTCGTGGTGGACGACGCCGAACTCCTCGACGAGACCGAGCTGGACGACGCGCTCCGGGACGTCCTGCGCACCGCCCGGGACGGCGAGCACGCCGTCGTCATCGGTGGCACCACCGACGACCTGGGCCGCGGCTACCGGGGGTTCCTGGCGGACACGCGCCGGTCCCGCTCCGGCGTCCTGCTGTCGGTGGAGTCGCCGGACGACGGGGACCTGTTCGGGCTCCGGCTGCCGCGCAACGCCCCGCTGGGCGGCCCCACCGGCCGCGGCCTGTTCGTGGCGGCGGGGGTCACGACCCAGATCCAGGTGGCCCTGCCGCCGCCGGTCTCCGCCGACTGACGGCGGGCCGGGCCGCGGCCGTCCGGCCGGACATGGGTGCGGGTCCCGGCCTCGGGGGGATGGGCCGGGACCCGCGGTCCGTGGGAGGCGTCAGCGCGTGGCGGCCTCGATGTTCTGCTGGGACTTGCGGATGTCCTGGCCGCCCTGCTCCAGGGCGATGGCCATCTTGTCGAACGCGGTCTTCGCCTCGGCCCAGGCGGCGCGGAAACGGTCGGCGCTCGGGCCCCACCAGACGGCGTTGCTGCTCACGGTGCGGCCGTTCAGGTCCTTGATCAGGGCGTCCAGGTTGCGGGAGTGCTTGCTGAAGATGCGGGACAGTTCTTCGAGTTCACCCAGGTTGGCACCGCGCTTGTCGCCCATCGCCCCGGCCCTTTCGTCGCTGATCGGTGGAACGTTTTCAGCTCGCGGACAATGGCGCCAGCCTACGCCTCACCGATCACGTTTATCCAGCGAAACGACCATAATGACAGCCCGTCAAGCCGATTTCAGAGTCCCGGCGAACGCGGGAAAGCGGCTCAGCGCCCGTCGTCGACGGGGTCGTTCACCGGGTGCGCGCCCGGGTCCAGCACGTGCTCGCCGACCAGGGTGATCTGCTCGCCCCGGGTGCGGAACACGAACCGGCGCCGCACCGACTGGGTGACCTTGCCGCTGCCGTAGCGCATCTCGGTGTGCTCCACCGCCTCCAGGGTGATGCGGTCTCCGTTCCGGACGGCGTGGCCCCCGTCCAGGCTGGTGCGGGCGCCGGTGTAGGCGGGACCGCCCTCGACGGGGGCGCGGCTGCGGGACTCCAGCTCCCGGACGGCCTTCTCCTGCGACCGGACGAGCCGCGGGGAGATCCGCACCCCCTGGATCTCGGTGGGGGTGTCGCCGCGGTCGCGGTCGCCCTTCTGCACGAGGGCCTGGGAGCGGCGCTGGAGGTAGGTGCGCGCGGCGACGGTGAGCTGCTCGGTGACGTAGTCCTCCACGGGAGGGTTCTCCCGCCGCACCGTGGACGAGGGCGCCAGCAGGCAGGCGGCCAGGACGACCGCCAGCCCGGCGCACGGCCACGGGCGAACCATCGGCTTCTCCCGGTGATCATCGGCGAGCAGATTCGAGCCGAGAGTACACCTGCCGAACGGGTCCGCAGACCCGGCTCGCGCGCGACGGCCCGCGCCCGGGAGCACCGGGCGCGGGCCATTCGGTAAAGGGCAGGTCAGTCCGCTTCGCTCTCCAGCGCGGCGACGCGGGAACGGGCCGCGGCCATCGCCTCGTGATAGCGCTCCTCCCATTCCGGATCGCCGTCCGGAATGGACGCGACCGTTTGCCGGCCGAGCTCGGCGAGCAGGCCTCCGGCCGCGCCACGGGTCACCTGCCGACGGCGACCACGACCAGCGCCACCAAAACGATCAGAAACCGCACGACCGCCTCCCCGTCACCTGCCCCGCAGGAGCGAGCCGTTCGGGTTGCCGGGCGCGTAGATCATCGGCCGGACGATCTGGTCGAGGAACGCCGACCAGCCCTCGTCGCCGTCGTAGACGTTCTTTCACACCCGCACCACTCGGCTTACGGGTTCCTGGATGAGACGGAGCAGAGTCTGGCCGGGATCTTGGCCGAGCGGGGCGCTTTGCCGGTCACCTCCCGGTATGTGGGACGAGGAGCCCGATAAGGAGGGGCTTACGAAACCCTGGAACGGCCGTTATCTAGACTGCCTGCGAGGTTGAAGGAGGAGACCCACGTGCGCAAAGTCCTGATCGCCAACCGCGGTGAGATCGCGGTCCGTATCGCCCGTGCCTGCCGCGACGCGGGGCTGGCCAGCGTGGCGGTGTACGCCGAGCCCGATCTGGAGGCGCTGCACGTTCGGGTCGCCGACGAGGCGTTCGCCCTCGGCGGGCGGACGGCGGCCGAGAGCTACCTGGACATCGGGAAGCTGCTGAAGGTCGCCGCCGAGTCCGGCGCGGACGCCGTCCACCCCGGCTACGGGTTCCTGGCCGAGAACGCCGACTTCGCCACCGCGGTGGAGAACGCCGGCCTGACCTGGATCGGCCCGCCGCCCGCGGCGATCACCGCGCTCGGCGACAAGGTCCAGGCCCGGCACATCGCGCAGAAGGTCGGCGCGCCGCTGGTCGCCGGCACCAAGGACCCGGTGTCCGGCGCGGACGAGGTGGTCGCGTTCGCCGAGGAGCACGGCCTGCCCATCGCGATCAAGGCGGCGTTCGGCGGCGGCGGGCGCGGCCTGAAGGTCGCCCGCACGCTGGACGAGGTCGCCGAGCTGTACGAGTCGGCCGTCCGGGAGGCCGTGGGCGCGTTCGGGCGCGGCGAGTGCTTCGTCGAGCGATACCTCGACAAGCCCCGGCACGTCGAGACCCAGTGCCTCGCCGACAAGCACGGCAACGTGGTCGTCGTCTCCACCCGCGACTGCTCGCTCCAGCGGCGGCACCAGAAGCTCGTCGAGGAGGCCCCGGCGCCCTTCCTGTCGGACGAGCAGGTCGACCTGCTGTACAGCTCGTCCAAGGCCATCCTGAAGGAGGCCGGCTACGTCGGCGCCGGGACGTGCGAGTTCCTCGTCGGGCAGGACGGCACGATCTCCTTCCTGGAGGTCAACACCCGCCTCCAGGTCGAGCACCCGGTCACCGAGGAGGTCGCCGGGGTGGACCTCGTCCGCGAGATGTTCCGCATCGCCGACGGCGAGGAACTCGGCTACGGCGACCCGGAGCTGCGCGGCCACTCGATCGAGTTCCGGCTGAACGCCGAGGACGCCGGGCGCGGCTTCCTGCCCGCCGTCGGCACCCTGACCGGGTGGCGGCCCCCGACCGGGCCCGGGGTCCGGCTGGACGCCGGCTACGAGGCCGGGCAGACCGTCCCGCAGGAGTTCGACTCGCTGGTCGCCAAGCTGATCGTGACGGGCGCGACGCGCCGGCAGGCGGTCGAGCGGTCCCGCCGGGCGCTCGCCGAGTTCGTCATCGAGGGGATGCCGACCGTCCTGCCGTTCCACCGGGCGGTGCTGGACGACCCGGCGTTCGTCCCGGCCGACGACGCGGCGCCGTTCGCCGTCCACACCCGGTGGATCGAGACGGAGTTCGAGAACACGATCCCGCCGCACGAGGCGCCCGTGCCGGGCGAGGAGGAGCCGGGCGAGCGGGAGCGTGTCACCGTCGAGGTGGGCGGCCGGCGCATCGAGGTCGTCCTGCCCGCCGGACTCGGCGCGTCCGCGGCGCCCGCCGGCCGGGACCGGCCCGCCCGGCGGCGCGGCGGGCGCAAGGGCGGCGGCGCGCAGGCGTCCGGCGACTCCCTGGTCAGCCCGATGCAGGGCACCATCGTCAAGATCGTCGTCGAGGACGGCGCGACCGTGGAGGCCGGCGACACCATCGTCGTGCTGGAGGCCATGAAGATGGAGCAGCCGCTCACCGCCCACAAGGCGGGGACGCTCACCGGGCTGTCCGCCGAGGTCGGCCAGACCGTCTCCGCCGGCGCCGTGATCTGCGACATCAAGGACTCCTGACCGGCCCGGCCCGGTCTCTGGGGGGCGGCACCCACGCACCGCGTGAGCAAATCCCTCCCGCGGACGACGCATCGGTGGCTCCACGTGGGCAGACTGGAGACATGAACACCGAGAACCGGGCCATCCGGGCGGCTCGCCGGGGCGCCGTCTCGGCGATCATCGCCGCCGTCGCCGCGCCGGCGTTCGTCCTTGCCGCCCCGGCGCAGGCCGCCCCAGCAGAGAGCACGCAGGCCGCGCGGACCGTCGCGGCCCAGGCCGCCGCGCCCCGCGCCGCCGCCGACGACACGGTCGGGCAGATCGCGAAGGGCCTCATGGACTCGCGGCTGTACGTGACCAGCGGCGCCGGGACCGTCCTGTCCCCGGCCGACCAGAACGAGATCAAGACGACCCTCGGCGGCGACAGCGACGCAGACATCCGGGCGGTCGTGGTGCGCAACGGCATCACCGGCGAGCAGGCCGGGCGGATGCTGAGGGCGGTCGCCGACCGCGTCGGCGAGGGCCAGACCTACGTCGCGGTCACCGCCGACGGCAGCCGCATGGCCGCGATCTCCAAGAAGCTCGACAGCCGGGAGATCAACCAGATCGTCACCCGGACCAACGGCGTGCCGCTCAAGCAGCGGCTGATCGACTTCTCGAACCTCACCGAGAAGAAGGTCGACGAGCAGGCCCGGTCCAGCACCATCGGCATGTACGCGACGCTCGGCGTGCTCATCGTGCTGGCCGCGGTCGCCACCGGCGGCTTCCTCGTCGTCCGCAAGCGGCGGCAGGAGCGGGATGCGCGGCGCATGGAGGACCTCAAGGCGGGGGTGGAGGAGGACGTCACCCTCCTCGGCGAGGACATCGCCGGCCTCGACCTGAACGTCATGGACAAGGACCTCGACCCCGACACCCGCGCCGACTACGAGCGCGCGATGGACGCCTACGACCGGGCAAAGTCGTCCACCGAGCGCGCGGCCAGGCCCGAGGACATGCAGGACGTCACGACCGCGCTGGAAGAGGGCCGCTACTACATGACGGCGACCCGTGCCCGGCTGGCGGGCGAACCCGTCCCCGAGCGGCGCGCGCCCTGCTTCTTCAACCCGCAGCACGGCCCGTCCGTCAAGGACGTCACGTGGGCGCCGCCCGGCGGCGTGGCCCGGTCCGTCCCGGCGTGCGCGGCGGACGCGGAGGCCGTCCTGCACGGCCGCGACCCGGACGTCCGGATGGTCCCCTACGACGGCGACCGGCGGCCGTACTGGAACGCCGGGCCCGCCTACGCGCCCTACGCCGGCGGCTACTACTACGGCTACGGCGGGCTCGACCTGCTCAGCGGCATGATGATCGGCACCATGCTCGGCTCGGCGATGGGCGGCGGCTGGGGCGGCGGCTACGGCGACCCGTCCGGCGGCTTCGGCGGGGACGGCGGCGACATCGGCGGCGGCTGGGACTTCGGCGGGGGCGACTTCGGCGGCGGCGGAGACTTCGGCGGCTTCTGAGGGATCGGCGTGGCCCGGCTTCCAGGCGATCCGGGCCCGCTCCGGCGGGTCCGGTACGCGCTGGGGTTCCGGCTCCCGCCCGGCAACCTCGACTGGGTCCGGCACGACCTGACCGACGCCGGGTGGCGGGGGCGGCTCCTGCTGCGCCACATCTGCGTGATGGTGCCCGTCTGCCTGCTGCTGGCCCTCCTGCCCGGCCCGGTCTGGATGCGCGCGGCGGTCCCCCTGCTCGCGTTCGCCGCCAGCACGCTCACCGTCGCGATCAGCTCGGACGACCTGCGCCGGTCCCGCCTGCGCCGCCACGGCCTGCCGCCGCCCGGCCGGCCGGGCCCGGGGACCGCCGCGGGGCGGGAGCGGCCCTCGGCGGGCCGGCGCGGACCGGGACCGTCGCGTCGGTGACGGAGACGAGCGTCGCGGCCACTCCCCAGGGCCGGACCGCCTCGCCGACGCGCCGGACCGGCTCCGGGTCGTCCCCGTCCGCCAGCAGGGACGGCAGGTCCGCCAGGTCCCGGTCCGCGATCATCCCGCGCAGCGCCGCCTCGGCGGCGGCCTGCACGGCGAAGGACGGCAGGGTGGACGGCGTCTCGGCGGACGCGGCGTAGGCCGCCGGGTCGTCGACCCGCAACTCGGCCCGCGCCTTGACCAGCACCGGAACGCCGTCCCTGGTCATCGCCCTGACCCAGAGGCCGTACGAGCGGGCCCCGGCGGGGACGCGCACGCCGGAGTCGGCGAGCGGCACCAGGTACCGCAGCCCGGGTCCGCGGACGCCGCGCGTCCGCCCGGATCGCCGTACGACCAGCCGCTCGTCCGGCTCGACCCGCCGCAGCCCGGAGGCCGCGGCCGTGGCCGCCAGCAGTCCGAGGACGATGAAGAAGGCGGCGGGGAAGGCCAGCGGGCTCGCCTCCGCGGCGAGTGCGCCCATGGTCCCCACCTCCTCCCTGTGCTCGTCTTCCACCATCGGCGAAGGAACGCGGCGGCGCCATCGGGCCCACCCCCCATAACGGCGGACGGCCGCCATGCAGGCGCCCCGCCGGGCGCCACGCATGGACAACACCGCCCCCGATGCGGTGACGTGGTCTTATGAGCAGGACACCCGCGTCAGCCCTGTACTGGCGCATCCTCGGCATCAACGGCCTGATCTTCGCGGTCGGCACCGCCGCGCTCGCCGTCGGGCCGGTGACCGTGTCGTCGCCGATCCTGCTGCGCGAGCTGCCCGTCCTCGCGATCGGGCTGGCGGTGATGATGGCGGCGAACGCGCTGCTGCTGCGCGCCAGCCTGGCACCCCTGGGGGCTCTCACCGCGCTGATGGCGCGGATGAGCTCGCTGCGCTCCGGCGACCGGCTCGCCAAGGGCGGCAACGGCGACCTGTTCCACCTGGTCGACCAGTTCAACGCGATGCTCGACCGGCTGGAGGCCGAGCGCAGCACCAGCACCGCCCTCGTGCTCGACGCGCAGGAGGCGGAGCGGAGCCGCATCGCCCAGGAGCTGCACGACGAGATCGGCCAGGCGCTCACGGTGGTGCTGCTGGAGCTGAAGTCGGTGGTGAACCGGGCGCCGGAGGAGGTCGCCGAGGAGCTCCGGGGCGTCCAGGAGTCCGTCCGGTCGAGCCTGGACGAGGTGCGCCGCGTGGCCCGGCGGCTGCGCCCCGGCGTTCTGGACGACCTGGGCCTGAGCAGCGCGCTCACCGCCCTCGCCGCGGAGTTCTCCGGGACGGGCGGCCCGCGGATCACCCGCCGCGTCCAGGCCGGGCTGGAGGGGCTCGGCCCGGACGCCGAGCTGGTGATCTACCGGATCGCGCAGGAGGGCCTGACGAACGTGTGGCGGCACTCGGGCGCGCGGAACGCCGAGCTGTCGCTGACCCGGGACGCGGACGGCCGCGTCGTCCTGCGGGTGGTGGACGACGGTTCCGGCCCGCCCACCGAGGTGGGGTCGGGGATCCACGGGATGCAGGAGCGCGCGATGCTCATCGGCGCGCAGCTCACGATCGGCCCGGCGGACGGCGGCGGCACCGAGGTGACGCTGGTCGTCCCGCCGCCCGGCGACCGCCGCGGCTGAGGGTCAGGGCTCGACGAGCCCGACGCGGATCGCGTACTTCGCCAGCTCCAGCCGGTCGCGCATGCCGAGCTTGCCGAGGATGTTCGCGCGGTGCCGGTCGACGGTCTTGACGCTGATCGTCAGCAGCTCGGCGATCTGCTTGGAGGAGTACCCCTCCGCGATCAGCTTGATGATCTCCTCCTCGCGGGGGGTGAGGATGCCGTCCGGGCCGTCGCCGTCCCGGTCGCGGGCGAGGAACTCGCGGATCAGCATCGTGACGGCGGCCGGGTACAGGAACGGCTCGCCGCGCATCGCGGCCCGGACGGCGTGCAGCAGGTCGCGGTCGGCGACGGACTTCAGCACGTAGCCGGACGCGCCCGCCTTCAGCGCCTCGAACAGGTACTGCTCGTTGTCGTACATCGACAGGATCAGCGTCCGGACCGTGGGGAACCGGCGGGAGATCTCCCGCGCCGCCTGCAATCCCGTCATGCGCGGCATCGCGATGTCGAGGATCGCCAGGTCGACGCCGCCCTCGCCGAGCGCGCCGATCGCCTCCGCCCCGTCGGCGGCCTCCGCGACCACGGTCAGGTCGGGCTCGGCGTCCAGGATCAGGCGCAGCCCCCGCCGCACCAGCGCGTGATCGTCGGCCAGCAGTATCCGCGTGGCCGACTCCCGAGCATGCACCCGATCACCTCCGGTCCCGCCTCCATGGTAGGCGGGCGCTCCCGGAAGGGGCCTCCGCCACCTGCGGATACATGATCCACACCGCCGATATGGGGGTCGCACCCGATATAGCCGAGCGGCCCGTCCGCAAAGACTGGACAGCGTAGGCGAAAGGGGCGGACGCATGGCACAGCGAATGAGCGGCGGGCACCGTCACCCTCCCGTGACGCCGCGGAGGCCGGCTTGCGACGGGGCCGCCCCCGGCGTTAGAAGGAGGCATCTATCAGTCACGAGAGCCAGGCTTTCCGGAAGCCGAAGGGACGACATGCAAGCGCGGGACATCGCCATACAGGTGCCGACCGTGACCCGGGACGACTCGATCGCCCACGCGATCCAGGTCATGGCGCTCGGCCGCCTGCCCGGCCTCATCGTCGTGGACGATGCGCAGCGCCCCGAGGTCGTGCTGCCCGGCACCCAGGTCATGCGGCTGGCGGTGCCGGTCGCCTACCAGGAGGATCCTGCGCTGACCCGCACCGTGGACGAAGCCCACGCGGACGTCTTCTGGCACGAGATCCGCGACAGGAGAGTGGGCGACTGCCTCGACACGCACACTCCCCGCCCCGTCATCGTCAGATCGTCCGCGACGCTGCTGGAACTCGCCACGGTGATGGCGCGGCAGCGCAGCCCGCTGGTCGCGGTGGTGGACGACGCCGGGCTCCTCACCGGCGCCGTCATCCTCGACCGGCTGCTGTCGGCACTGGCCCTGACCGGCCCCGGGGCCTGACGGCCGCGCCGCGAGGCGGCGCACGACCGGGGGACCCGCCCTACGCACAACCGGGGGACCCGCCCTACGCACAACCGGGGAACCCGCCCTACGCACAACCGGGGAACCCGCCCTACGCACAACCGGGGAACCCGCCCTTCACACAACCGGGGGACCCGCGATGACGGCGGTGGCGGCGCTCGCCATCTTCGTCGTCGCGTTCTTCTTCATCGCCACCGAGAAGGCCGACAAGGTCAAGGTCGTCCTGATCGCGGCCGGCGCGATGACGGTGCTCGGGCTCGCCCCCGGCTCCGAGGTGTTCTTCTCCGAGCACGACGGGATCGACTGGAACGTCATCTTCCTGCTGCTCGGCATGATGGTCATCGTCGGGATCATCAAGGGCACCGGGCTGTTCGACTACCTGGCGATCTGGGCGGCCAAGCGCTCGAAGGGCCGGCCGTACCGGCTGCTGGTGATGCTCATGGCCATCACCGCGGTCGCCTCCCCGTTCCTGGACAACGTCACCACGATCATGCTGGTGGCGCCGGTGACGGTGGTGGTCTGCAACCGGCTGCGCATCCCTGCCCACCCGTACCTGATCGCCGAGGTGCTGGCGTCCAACATCGGCGGCGCGTCGACGCTGATCGGCGACCCGCCGAACATCATCATCGCCAGCCGGGCGGGGCTGACGTTCAACGACTTCCTCGTCCACATGGCGCCGATCGTGGTGGCCGTCTTCATCGCCTTCGTGCTGCTGGCGCGCGTGCTGTTCCGCAAGTCGTTCACCTACGACGAACGGTACGTCGCCGAGGTGATGTCGCTGGACGAGCGCAAGGCGATCACGGACCCGGCGCTGCTCGTCCGGTGCCTGGTCGTGCTCGGCCTGGTCATCGTCGCGTTCATGCTGCACTCGGTGCTGCACCTGGAGCCGTCGATCGTGGCGCTGGTCGGCGCGGGCGTGATGCTGCTGGTGTCGCGGGTCGAGGTCGCGGACGTCCTGCATGAGGTCGAGTGGCCCGTGCTGGTGTTCTTCACGGGCCTGTTCGTGATGGTGGCGGGCCTCGGCCACACGGGCGTCATCGAGGCGATCGGCACCTGGGCGGCGGACGCGATCGGCGACAACTACTTCGTCGCCGCGACCAGCCTGCTGTTCGGCTCCGCGGTCCTCGGGGCGTTCTTCGACAACATCCCCTACGCGGCGACGATGGCGCCGATCGTGGAGGGGATGGCCGCGGGAGCACCGGACGCGCAGACCGCCGAGGCGCTGTGGTGGTCGTTCGCGCTGGGCGCCGACTTCGGCGGCAACGGGACGGCCGTCGCGGCGAGCGCCAACGTCGTCGCGATCGGCATCGCCGCGAGGACCGGCCACCCGATCAGCTTCTGGCAGTTCACCCGCTACGGGATCATCGTCACGCTGTTGAGCACGCTGATGGCGTGGGTGTACGTGGCCCTGCGCTACTTCTAGCGCGGGCCCAAGCCCGGCAGGGCCGGGCGCGCCTCTAGTAGGCGTGCTCGGCCATCAGCCGCCGCGACGCCTCGGTGATGCTGCCCGACAGCGACGGGTACACCGCGAACGTGTGCGCCAGCTGGTCGACGGTGAGGTGCTGCTGGACGGCGATCGACACGCCCAGGATCAGCTCGCTCGCCCGCGGCGCGACGATGACGCCGCCGAGGACGATCCCCGTGGACGGGCGGCAGAACAGCTTCACGAAACCGTCCTCGAAGCCCTGCATCTTGGCCCGCGCGTTGGTGAACAGCGGCAGCATGACCGTCCGGGCGTTGACGTCCCCGGAGTCGACCATGTGCTGCGTGACGCCGACCGAGGCGACCTCGGGGTCGGTGAAGATGTTGGACGCGACCCAGCCCAGCTTGAGCGGCTGGACGGCCTCGCCGAGCGCGTGCCACATCGCGATGCGCCCCTGCATGCCGGCGACCGACGCCAGCATCAGCACGCCCGTGCAGTCGCCCGAGGCGTAGATGTTCGGGACGGACGTCCGCGACACCTTGTCGACCTCGACGAAGCCGCGGGAGTCGCAGCGTACGCCGACCTCCTCCAGGCCGATCCCGCTGGTGTTCGGGACCATCCCGACGGTCATGAGGCAGTGCGTGCCCTCGACCTTCGTCCCGTCCTCCAGGGTGACGATCACGCCGTTGCCGGACCGCTCCACGCCCGCGGCCCGGGACCGCGACATGACGTTCATCCCGCGCCGCAGGAACACCTCCTGCAGGACGGCGGCGGCGTCGGCGTCCTCGGTCGGCAGGATCCGGTCGCGCGAGGACACCAGCGTGACCCGCGAGCCGAGGGACAGGTAGGCCCCGGCGAACTCGGCGCCCGTCACGCCCGAGCCGACCACGATCAGCTCCTCGGGCAGCTCCGGCAGGTCGTACAGCTGCCGCCAGTTGAGGATGCGCTCGCCGTCCGGCTCGGCGCCGGGCAGCACGCGCGGCGTCGCGCCGGTCGCGAGCAGCACGGTGTCGGCGCGCAGGCGCCGGTCGCCGACCGCGACGACGTGCGGCTCCACCAGCCGCGCCTCGCCCCGGACGATCTTGACCTCCTCGTAGGCGAGCCGTTCGGCGACGTCGAACGACTGGGCCCGCGCGAGGTCCTTCACGCGCTTGTTGACCTCGGCCATGTCGGCCTCCAGGGCGCCGACGATGCCGTCCGGGCCGCCGTTGAAGCGCAGCCCGAGCCCCGCCGACTCCGACATGACCGCCATCCGGGTCGAGGTGGCGATGAGCGTCTTGGAGGGCACGCAGTCGGTGAGCACGCAGGCGCCGCCCGGACCGTCCCGTTCCACGACGGTCACGTCGGCGCCGAGCTGTGCCGCGACGAGCGCGGCCTCGTACCCGCCCGGGCCTCCGCCAATGATCACGATTCGGGTCACATCTTCCATTCTTTCCTACTCACGGCAGTGAAAAGTCCGGTACCGGACCGGTTCGCCCGCCCGCCCTCGTCCGGGTCGGGGCAACCCCGCCCCCCGCGCACCCCGGTGGGTTAGCCTTGGCCAACGTGGCACTGTACGCGGCGTACGCCTCCAACATGGACCCCGAGCAGATGGCGAGCCGGGCTCCGCACTCCCCCATGCGCGGCACCGGCTGGCTGGCCGGCTGGCGGCTGACCTTCGGCGGCCAGGACAAGGGCTGGGACGGCGCCCTCGCGACGGTCGTCGAGGACGACTCCGAGCAGGTGTTCGTCGTCCTGTACGACGTGCCCGCCTGGGATGAGAAGGAGCTCGACGCCTGGGAGGGCGCCGCGCTCGACGTCTACCGCAAGATCCGGGTCCGGGTGCAGACGCTCGACGGCGACGTGCTGTGCTGGCTGTACGTCCTGGACGACTACGAGGGCGGGCTGCCGTCCGCGCGGTATCTCGGCATCCTCGCCGATGCCGCGGAGAAGGCCGGCGCGCCCGACGACTACGTCAAGGACCTGCGCACCCGCCCCTGCAAGTCGCTCGGCGACTGAGCGCGGCGGCCACCCGGGGGGCACGGCTGTAGTGTCGGCGATGTGAGCAACGACGCTTTTGCACTGGCGCGGGACGCGGCCGATGAGCTGCGCGCCCGCACGTCCTTCGACTCCTTCGACGTGGCCCTCGTGATGGGGTCCGGGTGGGTTCCGGCGGCCGACCGGCTGGGCGAGCCGGTCGCCGAGCTGGCCGTGACCGAGCTGCCCGGGTTCGCGCCTCCCGCCGTGGAGGGTCACGCCGGGCGGATCCGGGTCGTCGAGACCGGCGGGCGCCGCGCGCTGGTGTTCCTCGGCCGGACGCACCTGTACGAGGGCCGCGGCGTCGACGCGGTCGTGCATCCCGTCCGGACGGCGCTGGCCGCGGGCGTGACGACGATGGTGCTCACCAACGCGGCGGGCGGGCTGCGGCCCGAGCACCAGCGGGTGGGCGACCCGGTGCTGATCTCCGACCACCTGAACCTGTCCGGGGCGAACCCGCTGACCGGCCCGACGTTCCTCGACCTGACCGAGGCGTACTCCGCGCGGCTGCGCGCGCTCGCCCGGGAGGTCGACCCGACCCTGTCCGAGGGCGTGTACGCGGCGTTCCGCGGCCCGACCTACGAGACGCCCGCCGAGATCCGGATGCTGCGCACGCTGGGCGCCGACATGATCGGCATGTCGACGGTGCTGGAGACGATCGCGGCCCGGCAGGGCGGCGCCGACGTGCTCGGCGTCTCGCTGGTCACCAACATCGCGGCCGGGCTGGCAGGCGAGCCGCTCGACCACGAGGAGGTCCTCGCGGCCGGGCGCGCGTCCGCCGGCCGCATGGGCACCCTGCTCGCCACCGTCCTGGCGAAGCTGTGAGCGACCTGCGGGCGCGGGCCGAGGAGTGGCTCGCGCAGGATCCCGACCCGCAGACCCGGGCGGAGCTCCGGGCGATCCTCGACGAGGGCGACGAGCAGGCGCTCGCCGCCCGGTTCGGGACCCGGCTGGAGTTCGGGACGGCCGGCCTGCGCGGCGAGCTGGGCGCCGGGCCGAACCGGATGAACCGGGTGACGGTGATGCGCGCCGCCGCCGGGCTCGCCGCGTGCCTGCCGCCCGGCGGCCGCGTGATCATCGGATTCGACGCGCGGCACGGGTCGCGGCGGTTCGCCGACGACACGGCGGCGGTGCTCAGCGGGGCCGGGCTGCGCCCGGAGGTGTTCGCCGAACCGGTGCCGACGCCCGTCCTCGCCCACTTCACCCGGTCGTTCGACGACATCGTGGCGGGCGTGATGGTCACGGCCAGCCACAACCCGCCGCGTGACAACGGCTACAAGGTCTACTGGGCGGACGGGGCGCAGATCGTCCCGCCGGTGGACGCGGAGATCTCCGCCGCGATCGACGCGGTCGGCCGCGCGGACGAGCTGCCGCTCGGCAAGGGCTGGCCCGTCCACGAGGACACGGAGCCGTACCTGGACGCGGTGTCGTCGCTGAAGCTCGGCGGCGACCGCGGCATCTCGATCGTGTACACGCCGATGCACGGCGTCGGGCGGGACGTGCTGCTCGCGGCGTTCGAGCGGGCCGGCTTCCCCGCGCCGATCGTCGTCCCCGAGCAGGCCGACCCCGATCCCGACTTCCCGACCGTGGCGTTCCCGAACCCGGAGGAGCCGGGCGCGCTGGACCTGGCGCTGCGCCTCGCCGAGGCCCGCGGCGCCGACCTGGTGATCGCCAACGACCCGGACGCGGACCGCTGCGCGGTCGCCGTCCCCGGCCCGGACGGCTGGCGGGCGCTGACCGGTGACGAGGTCGGCGGGCTGCTGGCCGAGCACGTCCTGCGGCACACCACCGGCGGCGACCGGCTGGTCGTCACGACGATCGTGTCGTCGTCGCTGCTGCGCTCGATCGCCGCCGCTCACCGGGTGCGGTTCGCCGAGTCGCTGACCGGGTTCAAGTGGATCATGCGGGCAGGGAGCCAAGGTAGTTCCGGGGGGTGTGGGAGGTCGTCCCCCCACAGGGAACCGGACCACCGGCTGGTGTTCGGCTACGAAGAGGCGCTCGGCTACAGCGTCGGCGACGACCGGGGCGTGCTGGTCAACGACAAGGACGGCATCGGCGCGGCGCTCGCCGTCGCCGCGCTCGCCGCGGACGCCAAGCGGGACGGGCGCACGCTGCTCGACCTGCTGGACGCGCAGGCCCGCCGGTACGGGCTGCACGCGACGTCGCAGCTGTCGGTCCGGGTGGACGACCTGTCGCTGATCACGGAGGCGATGGCCCGGCTGCGCGCCGCTCCCCCGCGCGAGCTGGGCGGGCGTCCCGTCGAGTCGTTCGACGACCTCGCGAAGCCGTCGGGCGGGCTGCCGCCGACCGACGGGCTGCGGTTCCGCCTGGAGGGCGGGTCGCGGGTGGTGATCCGGCCGTCGGGGACGGAGCCGAAGCTGAAGTGCTACCTGGAGGTCGTCCTGCCCGTCGAGGAGGACGTCGCCGCGGTCCGCGCGCGCGCCGCCGCCGACCTGGACGCCCTGCGCGCGGACCTCTCCGCGATGCTCAGCTGACGACCCCCACGATCACCAGCACGATCAGCACGGCCAGCGGGACGGCCAGCGCCGCCACCGCCGGAACCGACCAGCGGACGGTCCCCCGGGCGGGCTTCTCGGCGGCCGCCTCGGCCTTCGCCTTGGCCGCCTTGTCGGGGGCGCCGGACCGGGCCTTCGGACGCCGCCGGTCCTTCAGCTCGTTCAGCTGCTGCGCCGCGTAGGTCGTCGGCGTCCGTCCTCGCAGGTCGAGGTTCTGGCCCTGGTTCTTGCGGGCCTCCTTCTCGGCCCGCGCCTCCGCCTTGGCCTGGGCGCGCGGCGACGTCTGGAGCACCCAGGCGCGCGCCTCCAGCTCCTCCCCGTCCGGGCCGGTGAACGTCACGGTCACCGCGTTGCGGCCCTCGATCCTGCGCACCGCCCCCCAGGGCGCCCGGACGTCGCGCAGCGGGTTGCGGACCGTGATCCCGTCGTCGTCGCCGGCGATCAGCGGGCGCAGCCCGACGGTGTAGGCGATGCCGCAGCCGAACAGCAGCAGGAAGGTGATCACGGCCGTCGTCAGCGAGTAGTCGGGGTCACCGGTGAAGCCGACGAAGATGTCCGCGAAGTTCAGCGCGGCGAACACGAACCACGCGTACGCGGCGACGCGTCCTCCGGTGGAGCGAATGGTCATGGCCCGATCATGCCAGGGGCCGGGCGCCGCTCCACTTGAGCTGCGCGAAACCGGGCTTGATGACCCCGTTGATCAGTTCGAGCCGTTCGTTGAACGGCGCGAACGCCGACTTCATCGCGTTCACCGTGAACCACTGCAGGTCGTCCCATCCGTAGCCGAACGCGTCGGCGAGCTTCGCGAACTCCTCCGACAGCGTCGTGCCGCTCATCAGCCGGTTGTCGGTGTTGACCGTGACGCGGAAGCTCAGCCGCCGCAGCAGCCCGATCGGGTGCTCGGCGATCGACTTCGCCGCGCCCGTCTGGATGTTGGACGTCGGGCACATCTCCAGCGGGATCCGCTTGTCGCGCACGTAGTCGGCGAGCCGGCCGAGCCGCGGCTCCTCCCCGTCCACCTCGATGTCGTCGATGATGCGGACGCCGTGCCCGAGCCGGTCGGCGCCGCACCACTGGATCGCCTGCCAGATCGACGGCAGCCCGAACCCCTCGCCCGCGTGGATGGTGAAGTGCGCGTTCTCCCGCTGCAGGTACTCGAACGCGTCCAGGTGGCGGGTGGGCGGGTACCCGGCCTCCGCGCCCGCGATGTCGAACCCGACGACGCCCGCGTCCCGGTACCGGACGGCCAGCTCCGCGATCTCCATGCTGCGCGCCTGGTGGCGCATCGCGGTGACGAGCGTCCCGACGCGGATGCCGAAGTCCCTGCGGCCCCGCGCGAACCCGTCCAGGACGGCCTCGACGACCTGCTCCAGCGACAGCCCGGCCCGCAGGTGCTGCTCGGGCGCGTACCGGACCTCCGCGTAGACGATGCCGTCCTTCGCGAGGTCCTCGGCGCACTCGTACGCCACCCGCGTGAGCGCCTCGACGGTCTGCATCACGCCGACGGTGTGGGAGAACGTCTCCAGGTACCGCTCCAGCGACCCCGAGTTGGACGCCTCCTCGAACCACGCCCGCAGCGCGCCGGCATCGGTGGTGGGCAGGTCCGCGTACCCGGACTCACGCGCCAGGTCGATGACGGTGGCGGGCCGCACCCCGCCGTCGAGGTGGTCGTGCAGCAGCACCTTCGGCGCGCGCCGGATGTCCTCAAGAGTCGGCCGACTGTTCATTGTTGAAACCTACCCGCCCGCATCCCCGTCCGGCCTCGTCAACTCTCGCCAGGCCGGGGCTACGTCCAGGTGCGGTCGAGGAAGGCGGCGACCAGCGGGGCGATCTCGGGGAGGTGCGTTTCGAGGGCGAAGTGGCCGGTGCGGAAGAGGTGGAGTTCGGCGTCGGGAACGTCCCGCAGGTAGGCGCGGGCGCCGGGCTCCGGGAAGAACGGGTCGTCGGCACCCCACGTGATGAGGGTCGGCGGGGTGTGCTCGCGCAGCCACGCCTGCCAGCGCCCGTAGCGCTCGACGTTGGTGTGGTAGTCGAACGCGAGCGCCACCTGCGCCTCCTTGCGGCCGGGCAGGTCGAGGAAGTGCTGGTCGAGCGTCCAGCCGTCGGGGGCGAGCGACGCGGGGTCGGTGACACCGGTCTCGTACTGGCTCCGGGTGCCCTCGGGCGACAGCAGGTCGCGGACGGTCTTCTCCGCTCCGGGCGTCTCGGGGCGCAGGGCGATGAACTCGCGGGCGCCGTCGGACAGCCCCTCGGTGTAGGCGTTGCCGTTCTGCACGACCAGCCCCGCGATCCGTCCGGGATGCCGCTCGGCCAGCCGGAAGCCGACCGGGGCGCCGAAGTCGAACATGTACAGGGCGAAGCGCGTGAGGCCGAGCCGCTCGACGAAACCCTCGATGACGTCGGCGAGGCGGTCGAAGGAGTAGGTGAACCCGTCCGGCACCCGGGTGTGCCCGAAGCCCGGGTAGTCGGGGGCGATCAGCCGGTACCGGGCGCCGAGGGCGTCGATGAGCCGGCGGAACTGGTGCGAGGCCGACGGGAAGCCGTGCAGCAGGAGCAGCACGGGCGCGTCCTCCCGCTCCGGCAGGGACTCGCGGTAGAAGACGCTGACGCCGCCGACGTCGGCGTACCGGTGGGCGGTGCGGGCGATCGAGAGCATCGCTAATGCCTTTCAATAAAGAAGATGCATTAGATATAGGCACAGAAGACCTAATGCGTCAACTGGAGGATGTACCGTTAGCGACATGAGCGATGCCGCCCCGCTGATCGGGGAGCCGCCGGCCCTCGACCTGGTCAACACCCGCCCGGCCGGCGGTGACCTGCTCGCGACCCCCGACGACCTGGGCGCCTGGCTGCGCCTGGAGGCCGCCCGGTTCGGCGAGGCGCGGGAGCTCGCCGCCGCCGACCTGACGGCCCGCGACCTCGCCGCCGTGCGGGACGTCCGGGAGCACACCGCCCGCGCCCTCGACCGAGCCCGCCACGGCGAACCGCCCGCACCGCAGGACCTGGAGGCTCTGAACCGGGCTCAGCGCACCGCGCCCGCCATCGCCGAGCTGGCCTGGGACGGCGGGACGGTCACCGCGACCCGCCGCCGTACCGGGCGGGCCGGGGAGCGGGCGGCCGGCTGGCTCGCCGAGGCCGCCGCCGCTCTGCTGGCCGATCCGGCGGTCACCCGGATCCGGCAGTGCGCGGCCGAAGACTGCGTGATGCTGTTCCTGCCCGCCCACCCTCGCCGCCGGTGGTGCTCGGCGGCCCGCTGCGGCAACCGCGTCCGCGTCGCCCGCCACTACCGGCGCCGCAATCCCGCATGACGGACCGGGGCCGGGCGCACCTGCCGGGTGCCCCCGGCCCCGCGGCGCGGCCGACGTCTCCTAGGAGCCGGACGCCCTCGCGTACTCGCCGATGTGGCCGGCGAAGTCGAGCGCGACGCAGGGTTCGTCGCCGACGACCCAGGCGTCGTGGCCGGGCGGGATGACGAACACGTCACCGGGGCCGAGCTCGCCCTCGGCGCCGTCGCGCATGAGGATGCGCAGCCGGCCCGAGACGATGTACCCGTTGTGGTGCACCTCGCAGAGGTCGGTCCCCGCGATGTCCCTGACGGACTCCGTCCACCGCCATCCGGGCTCGAAGGTGGCCTTCCCGAAGGTCAGCCCGGTGAGGTTGACGACTTCGAGGTGCCCCCGCGGGAAGTCGCGCCGATCGTCCGGCTTCTCGATGCTCTTGATTTCCGGCATGATGGGTCCCCCTTTCACCATCACTTCTCACGCTCGCACCGGGTCTGACCTGCGTCAAGGCGTCGGACTGAGGGCCTGTTCCGGCTCCGGCGGCACCCGCGCGGCACGGAGGAGCAGCAGCGGCGTCGCGAGGAGGAGGACGCCCGCCGCCGCGATCGCGAGGCGGGGGCCGGTGACGCCGGCCAGCACGCCCCACAGAGCGGTCAGGCCCGCCATCGTGAGCTTGCCGGTGACCGACCACGCGGAGAGCACGCGCGCGACCCGGTCCGGCGGCGTCCGCTCCAGGCGGTACGTGGCGAACAGCGGGTTGAACACGCCCACGCAGGTGATCAGGCCGAACTCGACGGCGATGACCAGGGCGATCCCGGCGGCGCCGGGCTGGACGAACGGAAGCCCGAGCAGCCAGCACGCGCGCAGGGTTCCGGAGGCGAGCATGACCCGGCGCCGCCCGAACCGGGCGACGAGCGGGCCCGCCAGGCGCGACCCGAGGAGGCCGCCGGCGCAGGGGACGGCGAACGCCAGGGCGTACTGCCACGGCGCGAATCCGAGGCGGCCGAGCATCAGCACGGCCAGCACCGGCGCGGTCGCCATGATCAGCCCGTTGACGAGGATCACGTTGAGGAAGAGCGGTCGCAGCGCCGGGTCGGTCAGGATGTGCCGCCACCCTTCGAGCAGGTCCCCGGCCCGCAGGCGGGTCCCGCGGGCCCGCGCCGGGCGCGGTTCCGTCCCGCCGATCGCGCGGATGCCCGCCGCCGACAGCAGGAAACTGACCGCGTTGGCCGCCACGGTCGTCACCGGCCCGAACGCCCCGATCGCGACCCCGCCGAGCGGCGGGCCGAGCATCGTCGCGGTCCACAGCGTCGACTCGAACCGCCCGTTGGCGGCGAGCAGGTCGTCCGGCCGGACGAGCGCCTTCAGGCAGGCGCCGCTCGCCGCCGTGAAGGCGATGTCGGCCGCGCCGACGAGGATCGACACAACCACGAGTTGGCCGAAGGTGAGCGCGCCGAGCACGTACGCGGCCGGGACGGTCAGCAGCGCGGCGCACCGGACGAGGTCCATGGCGACCATCACCGGCCGCTTGCGGCGCACCTCGATCCAGGGGCCGAGCGGGACCGCGAGGGCCGCCCCCACCAGCAGCCCCGCGGCGGCCAGCAGCGACACCCGGGCCGGTCCCGCGTCCAGAACCACGATGGCGATCAGGGGAAACGCGTCGAAGGCGAGATACGTCCCGAACGTGCTCGTCGCGTAGGCCGCCCAGAGCCACCCGAACGGCCGTCCCAGCGACCGGCTTTCCCCCATGGCCCGCGCACCCCTCCCCGCATCGATGCCGGCTCCAGGGATCCAACCGGGCGGCGGGCGGATGATCAAACAACCGCCGCGCACCCGCCACAACCACGGGTTGTCATCGCTAGCGTGGCGGGGTCAAGGGGGCGTTGCTGGAGGATCCGCGGCGCGTCCTCACCGGCTCGGGGCGCTACGTCCGGGAGGTGTCGGCGGAAGCGGCACTGCGGCAGGCCGAGGTCACGGTCGCCCTGGTGCGCAGCGCCATCACGCACCAGACCGACATGCTCGAATGACGCACTGGCACTAGAAAGCAAAAAAGCTAAGTGCCATACTGGGCCGCATGCTGGACGTGGAGCTGGTGAAGGCGCTGGCCAACGACAAGCGGCTGCTGATCCTGGAGTGGCTGCGCGATCCGGAGCGGCACTTCCCTCCGCAGCGGGACGGCGACCTCGTCCGGGACGGGGTCTGCTCGCTGTTCATCGCCCAGAAGCTGGGCGTGAGCCAGCCGACCTGCGGCGAGCACCTGCGCGTGCTCTCGCGGGCGGGGCTCGTCCACGGCACGAAGATCAAGCAGTGGGTGTTCTACCGGCGGGACGAGGACCGGATCGCCGAGGCCAAGGGGGCGCTGAGCGGTGAGTGGTGAGGGCGGAGCGGGCGGCGTCGCGGCCGCCGAGCGCGCGGACCTGTACGAGCGGCTGGTCGCGGATCTGGACGCGGCGGGCGCGCGCTACCGGCTGATCGACCACCCGCCCGAGGGGCGGACCGAGGTGGTCAGCGAGATGCGCGGCCACGACGTCGCCCACGCCGCCAAATGCCTGGTCGTCATGGTCAAGGTCGGCAAGAAGAAGAGCCGGTACGTGCTGGCCGTGGTGCCCGGTGACGCACGCCTGGACCTGCAGGCCGTCAAGGCCCTGCTGGACGGCACCTATGTCGCGTTCGCCGGCCGGGACAGAGCCGAGGAACTGGCCGGAAGCGTCAGCGGCACCGTGCTGCCGTTCAGCTACCACCCCCGGCTGGAGGTCATCGCCGACCCGGCGCTGCTCCAGGCGCCCGAGCTGTACTTCAAACGCCGCGCGGCTGGACCGCTCGATCGCCCTGGCCACGGACGACTACCGGCGCCTGGCCTCGCCGCGCATCGCCCCCATCACGGCTGTTTGAGGTGTCCTCCGGGCGAGACGAGCCCGGACTCGTAGGCGTGGACGACGAGCTGCGCGCGGTCGCGCGCGCCGAGCTTGGTCATCGCACGGCTCACGTGCGTCTTGGCGGTGAGGTGGCTGATCGTCAGATGCGCCGCGATCTCCTCGTTGGACATCCCGGCGGCGACCAGCGCCATCACCTCCCGCTCGCGCTGCGTGAGCGTCCCGAGCGCGGGCGGCGCGGGCGGGCGCGGGGGCGTCGCGACGAACTCCTCGATGAGGCGGCGCGTCACGGCGGGGGCGAGCAGCGCGTCCCCGCGGGCCGCGACGCGCACCGAGCCGATGAGCTCGCCGGGTTCGATGTCCTTGACGAGGAACCCGGCGGCGCCCGCGCGCAGCGCCGCGAACACGTACTCGTCGATCGCGTAGTTGGTGAGGATGACGATGCTCACCCCGGCCAGGTCCGGGTCGGCGGCGATCTCACGGGTGGCGGCGATGCCGTCCAGCAGCGGCATCCGGACGTCGAGCAGGACCACGTCGGGACGGTGCCGGCGGACGAGGTCCACCGCCTCGGCGCCGTCCCCGGCCTCGCCCACGACGGTGATGTCCCCCTCGGAGTCGAGCAGCGCCCGGAAGCCGCCCCGGATCAGCGGCTGGTCGTCGGCGAGGACCGTCCGGATCACAGGGGGAGCTCCGCCCACACGCGGAACCCGCCGTCCGGCGCCGGTCCGGCCGCCAGCGAGCCGCCCACCGCCATCGCGCGCTCCCGCATGCCGATCAGTCCCATCCCGCTCTCGGTGGCACGCGGCGGCACGTCCGCGCCCGGGTCGTTGTCCACCTCCAGAACGATCCTGCCTGGTTCGTGGGCGACGACCACCGAGACCGGCACGTGCCCGGCATGGCGGAGCACGTTGGTCAGCGCCTCCTGGACGATGCGGTAGGCGGCGCGTCCGGCCTCGTCCGGTACCGGGCGCGGTTCGCCGCGCACCCGGTACGTCGTGACCAGCCCGGCGGCCCGGGACCGCTCGACCAGCCGCGGAAGCCGGTCGAATCCGGGGACGGCGCCGTCCCCGTCGACCTGGCGCAGGGCGCCCAGCGTGTCGCGCAGCTCGCGCATCGCCTCCCGCCCGGCCTCCTTCACCGCACCCAGCGCCGCACGGCTGCGCGCGGGGTCGCGGTCGATCAGGTGCACGGCGACGCCGGCCTGCACGTTGATGACCGAGATGCTGTGCGTGAGAGCGTCGTGCAGTTCCTGCGCGATCCAGAGCCGCTCCTCGCCCGCCCTGCGCAGCGCCGCCTCCTCCCGTGTGCGCTCGGCCTCGGCGGCCCGCTGCTCCACCAGCCGCAGGTAGTCCCGGCGGTTCCTGGTCAGCTCCCCGAGGACGAGCATCGCCGCGGCCCACCCCGCGATCCAGAAGAACCCGGCGTGGTCGTCGGCCCGCCGCGCCGCCTCGATCGCGAAGATCGAGCCCGCCAGGAACGCGGCGGTCACCGCGGCGGCCACCCGCGCGCCCGTGCCCATCAGCGTGTAGATCCCGATGGCGGCGGGGGCCGCGGCGAAGATCCCCTGGTTGTCCAGGGCGTAGTAGGCGACGGCCGCGAGGCTCGTCCCGGCGGCCACCGCCGCCGGGGCGCGCCGCCGCGCGGCCACCGCCAGCGCCGGCAGGACCAGCAGGACGAACCCGAGCGGCCCGAAGGGCTCGTCCCGGCCGTCCTGGCTCGGCACCGCCAGCGTCCCCGCGACGAGCGCGACCGCCAGCGCGCACGCCCCCACCAGGTCGGTGTGCTTTCTCAACTGCTCCACGTGGCCGACGGTAATGCCCGGCGGCGCCGCCGTCGTCCGGCGCTCGGACCATGCCGCGGCTACTTCCCCCGTAGTACGCGGCGCTTCCGGGGCGCCCGCCTACTTCGCGCGCGGTAGCGGCGGAAGCCGTCCGCCGTACGACGACCTTTCCGGCGCCGGTCCCGAGGATGAGGCGGATTCCGACATCTCAAAGGAGCCGCCCATGACCGCGACCGTATGGACGCGCCGGCTGCAGATCCTCGTCTTCGCCTGTTCGCTGGTGTTCACCGCCGGCACCCTGCTGCACGGCTTCGTCGTCATGAACCCCGACACGATGGAGGCGACGATGCGGTTGGCGGGCAAGCCGCCCGCCGAGGCCGCCGATGCCGCGCCCGGCTTCCTCACCGGCTTTCGCATCGTCGGCGCGATCTACGCCGTGGGGAACGCCCTCGGGATGCTCGCCCTGCGCGGCCGTGCCTGGGTCTTCTGGGTCGCCCTCCTGGTGAACGCGACCCAGGCGGCCGGACCGTTCGGCATGATCCCGGCGGAGATGTTCCAGGCCGTGTCGGACGCCTACGGGCCGGCCGGGCTGCTCCCGTCCCTCATCACCGACGGCGGCGCGCTCATGCTGACCCTCGTCCTGCTCGCGACCCTGGTCAGGTACCGCCGCCCGTGGGCGCTCCGGCGACACTGACGGGCGCCGGTCACGGACCTTGGCGGACGGCCGTCTGGGACGCGTAGACGATGATGTTGTCGCGGTAGCCGCGCTTCTCCCGGTCGAACGAGCCGCCGCAGGTGACGAGGCGGAGGCCGGCGTGGTCGAGCGGGCCGTAGACGCGCCGGGTGGGGAACCGGTCCTTGGCGACCCGCTCCACGGACTCGACGGTGAACACGGCCACCTGACCGTCCGCGCGTTCCACCTCGACGCGGTGCCCGGGCCTGACCCGGCCCAGGTCGTAGAAGACCGCGCCGAAGTCCGTGGAGTCGACATGGCCCAGGATCACGGCGGCGCCGCGCTCTCCGGGGGCCGCGCCGCCGGTGTACCAGCCGGCCTCGTCCGGCCGGTCGGCCGGCGGGACCTGCACCGAGCCGTCGGGGGCCAGGCCGAGCCGCGTCAGCGGCGCCCGGACGCCGATCGACGGGACGGTCACCTGGACGGGCACCGAGCGGGGCAGCACCGGCCCGTGGTGATCGACCGGACGGGGGGTCGCCGCCCACGCGGGCGGCTGCGGCGGACCCCCCGGACCGCGCAGCCCCAAACCCACCACGAGTGCGCCGCCGGTCAGCAGAACCAGCGCCGCCGCCCGCAGCCCGACCTTTCTCCTCATGCCTCTCTCACCCGCTTGCCGGTACCTACCTGGAAGACCGCCACCGGACGCCGGTCATGACGCCGCCGCGCCGCTCCGGCGTCGGACGGCCATCGCCCCGAGGCCGGCACCCGCCACCATTACGACACGGCGGCTTACCCGACCCTCAGCCTGGAACCGCGCCCCCCTTATACCTCAGTACGATGAGACCGGCCCCTGATTGGTTCGGACCCTTTTCCCGCACGGAGATCGAAACGCATGATCAGAAATGCGCGCCGAAAAAGTTGGCGTGATCGCCATCACTTTCCCCCTTCTCCACGGCGGCCCGGCCTGGAGCGGCGCATCGGACGCATGAACACCGTGCGCGGTGGCACGAACAGTGCTGGAGATGATCGACCACTCCTACGACCTGGTGGTGGCACGCCTCACCAGGGCGCAGCGCGAAGCGCTCACCTGAACCGGGCCGGCGCTGCTCAGCGGTGCCGTTCGGCGATCTCCATGGTCCACTCGTAGAACGCCACGGGGTCGCCGAGCGCCCTTTGCAGGCCTGGTTCGACGACCGGGGCGTTGGCGGCGGTGAGCAGGTCGAACAGGCCGAGGCAGGTCCATTCCCAGACCATCGCGTCGAAGTTGTAGGCGAGCATGAGGGGCGTGAGCCGCTGCCGTATGCCGGCGACCTCGTCCGGAGAGAACCCGGCTTCGCGCAGCCGTTCGAGGGTGGCGCGCTCGTCTTCGGGGTCGTGCCAGGTATCGAGGAACGGTTCGAGCAGATCATCCCAAGTGTCGGGACGGGATCTCCGGGCGATGCCGTGCCGATGGCAGAACGCCTCCAGATCGGCCGCCTGGTCATGGGGAATGAACAGGGTCTCGCCATGCGGCGTCCGGATTTCGGGCCGGACGGCCTTCCAGTCGGCGTCACGGACCCGCCCGGGAGTGACCATTCCACTGGGGTACACGGTGGCGCCGCGGAAGTCGTAGCGCAGAAAGCAGATGTGGTCCTCTTGGAAGCTGACCTCCACCCGTCCAGGGTGATCGATCGCAACCGCGTCCGAAAGGTGGCCGCACTGTGAGATGCGCCGCCCGGCACGTCTACCGAATGGGACTTTCCCCGCCTTTACCTTGTCACATAGGGTCACCTCTGACCGACACGCGGGAGGCCGACCGGATGGACGCGGCGCAGGCGATCGCCTTGGTGGTGGACAGGATCAGGTCGCGCGACCTGGATTACCCCACCGAGGGACTGGTGGCGGATCGCTATGAGGGCGGCTGGTGCGTGTACGCGTCGCTGGACGCCGACGAGAACAACCCCGTGGCGTTCCGGGACTCGCCGATGGCTCGGCTGGTATTCCTCGTGGGCGAGTCCGGCCTCGTCGAAGAGGTGTCGTCCTCGGACCCTCCGCCGGATGCCCGCGACCAGTCCACCGCGCGGGAACGCGTTCCCCGTCCTCCCCGGGCCGGATTGAACGCCGACGAGTACATGGAGGATTTCGCGCGGTGGCTGGCGGAGGACGGGCCTGACGACCGGGCGGCCGTCGACGACTTCCACATCGTCGGCCGCGGCGCCATCGACCACGAGAACGAGATCGGTGTCGAGGCCGTGCAGCGGATCGAGCCGATCGTGCATCAGCTGGCCCTGCTCGGGCCGCCCGGATGGCAGTGGCTGTGGGCCGATTTCGCGTTCACCGTCTCCGCCGAGATCTCCCACCTGCGGTTCTCGACCCCCCGGGGTTCGGTCGTCGCCCCGGTGCCGGAATCGGTCGCCGAGCTCGTCCGCGACCAGCGGGACGCCACGGCGTACGGGCCGGCCGGGCCGTGGTGGCGGCTGATGCTGACCGCCACCGACCGCGGCGAGACGACCGTGACCTACGACTACGGGGACGGCCCTTTCCCGCACGACCGCCTGCTCGCGCCCGAGCACTACAGGAACGACCTGGACGCCTATCCGCGCCCGTACGTGGCGGCGTGGCTGGCCCGATACATCGAAGGCCCCGGAGGGTTCTGAGGCCGGGTCGCGTCCGGTCAGCGGTGGGCGGTCTTCCACCACTGCAGATGGGCGGCCGCCTGCGCCACCGGCTCGATGATCTCCCAGACCTCGGCGACCTGGCCGTCCTGGACACGCAGGACGTCGACGACCACGATCTCCGGCCCGCCGGGGAGCCGGCGCCGCGAGTGCATCACCACGCGGTCCCCGTCGGCCACCACATGGAGGATGTCGACCTGCATCCCGGCGAGCGGCCCGAGCGCGTGGCGCAGGGCGGCGAGCCATTCCGTCCTGTTCCTGGTCGAGTCCGGCCGATGGTGGACGAAGTCATCGCGCAGGTGCTTCCCGAACGCGTCGACGTCGCCCGTCCCGATCAGTTCCGCGAGCGCCGCGCTCTACGAGGAGCTCCTCGACCCCGGCCCCGAGGAGCCGGGCACCTCGGTCGAGTCCGACGTGGTCATCCCGATGATCATCCGGCTGGACGGCCGGGAACTGCGGCTGTTCTCGACCATCACCACGTTCGGCACCCCGATGGACATCACGCTGGACGAGATCGCGATCGAGTCGTACTACCCCGCGGACCCCGAAACCGACGCCTACTTCACCGACCCGGCGACGACTCCCGTGGAAAGGCGGAACCACCTGGGCTGATCATGCCCGGGAAGTGAGTGTGCCTGGCGGCAACTGCCCGCACCGCCACCGTGACTGCCTTTACCGTAATGGATGACTCTGGTACAAAGGTGCCGCATTCGGTGATCGACGGCACTTCCATTAAAAGTGCGTTCGCCGAACCCGCGACGGGCGCGGCGTGGGGGGCATCGGGGGAAGGGAGTGGGGATGCAGCCGTTGACGGCTGACGATCCCGGCACCATGGGGGCGTACAGGGTCGTGGCCCGGTTGGGCGCCGGGGGCATGGGCCGTGTCTATCTGGCACGTTCCCCGGGCAGGCGATGGGTCGCCCTGAAGGTCATCAGACCGGAGTTCACGGGGGATTCCGAGTTCCGTGCCCGGTTCCGCCGCGAGGTGGCGGCGGCCCGGATGGTCAGCGGCGCGTTCACCACGCCGGTGCTGGACGCCGACACCGTTGGGCCGGTTCCCTGGCTGGCGACCGCGTACGTACCGGGCCCATCCCTGCAGGAGGCGATCGACGCGTACGGGCCGATGACCGAGGCGGGGGTCCGGGCGCTGGGCATGGGTCTGGCCGAGGCTCTCCTGGCCGTGCACGACGCGGGGCTGGTGCATCGTGATCTGAAACCGTCCAACGTGCTGCTGACGGCCGGCGGTCCCCGGGTGATCGACTTCGGGATCAGCCGCGTCCTGGACGGAACGGCGGTGACGCGGACCGGTTCGGCCGTCGGAACACCGGCCTACATGTCGCCTGAGCATGTCAGCGGTGAGCTGTCCGCCGCGAGCGACGTGTTCTCGCTGGGCGGTCTCCTCGTCTTCGCGGCGACGGGACGGGGCCCCTTCGGCGGAGGACCGGCGGATGCGCTGCTGTACCGGGTCGTCCGGTCGGAGCCGTCGCTGGACGGAGTCCCGCCCGCGCTGCTCCCCGTGGTGAGCGCGTGCCTGGCCAAGGAGCCGGCCGGGCGGCCACGGCCGCGGGACCTGCTCGACATGCTGGAGCCTGGCCCGTCCGCCGATGCGGCGAGCTGGCTTTCGGCCGGGATCCGGGCGGACCTGGCGCTGCGGGAGCGGCGGCTGGCGGACTTGGAGGCCTCGCCCCCAGCCCCCTCCCTGGACTCGCAGACCGGAACCGAGACCCGGCCGTCCGCGAAGACCGGGATGGGCCGGCGCCGTGCGATCACACTGGCGGGCGGGACCGCTGCCCTCTTTTTGGGCGGTGCGGGCACGGCCGCCTGGCGCGTCGGCACCTCCGGCCGCGACTCAGAAACGGCGAAGGCCCCTGGCTCGCTCGTGGGAGAAAGAAAAGGCCCCGCACCGGTGTGGACTCACCGCCCAGATCGGCCGAGCCAGTTCGCACAGCTGGTCCTCGGGAAGCAGTACGTGTACCTGGCCGGCGCCGAACTGGAGGCGATCGACCCGTCGACCGGGCGCCGGAAGTGGTCTGTGGAGCTCTCCCCGGCGGGAATGGTGCTGTCGGGATCTCAGATCTATGCCAGTCCCCCGGATCATCGGCTCCAGGTGCTCGATGCCGTGAAAGGTCGCACGCAACATCAGATCAAGAGCACCGAGTTGTACTCCGCCTTCCAGGACAAGGCCGGACGAATCATCGGAGGGGCCGGCGGCCTGCTCGTGGTGTCATCCGGAGAGTTCGTGGCCGCCTTCGACATCCGGACGGGGCGCATGGCCTGGAAGAAGGACATCGCCGCCGCGGAAGAGCGGATCGTCGTCGGCGAGGGCACTTGCTACGTCCGCACCGAGACGGACCTGTACGCGCTCGCCCTTAACGACGGTCGTGAGTCATGGCGGACACCGCTCACCGCGGCCACCGGAACACCGTCTCTGGCCCTGTCCGCCCGATCGCTCTATACCTCGACCGCAGAAGGCGCGGTCACCTACGATCTCGCCGGACGGCGGCTGTGGGCGACGAAGCTTGAGGAACATGCCAAGTTCGCGGCGCACGCCTACGCCGCTGTAGGAGAAGGCACCGCGTTCTACTTCTCAGGCGAGGACGTCTTCGCCCTGGACTCGGCGACGGGAACGCCGCGCTGGCACACCCGCGCCCCCGCTCCGGTCGTCTCGTACCAGGATCTGGGCCAGGGGCCGGTCGCGTCGTCGGCGGTGGTGGCCGCGGTGTTCGACGGGCAGCGCACCTCGACCGGCTTCTGCGTGCTGGACGCCAGGACGGGCGCGGTCCGGTGGAACCTCCAGACGCCCGGTGATCGCTCTACCCGTTGGACGCTGCAGGCGGATGCCAAATCCGTCTTCGCCTTCGACGGTGCTCACCTGTACGCCTTCCGCGGCTGACTCTGCCGACGCACCGCTGAGGAGTTCACACGTTGCACCCTCTTGCACCGGGAGACCCCGAAACGATCGGTTCGTACCGGGTCATCGCCCGCCTGGGCGCGGGCGGCATGGGAGTCGTGTTCCTCGCGCGTTCCCGCGGGGGCCGGGCCGTCGCCGTCAAGGTGATCCGGCCGGATCTGGCCGACCAGCCCGGCTTCCGTGCCAGGTTCGCCCGCGAGATCGGCGCCGCCCGCCGCGTCGGCGGCGCGTTCACCTGCGCTGTGCTCGACGCCGACGCCGACGCTCCCCGGCCGTGGCTGGCCACCGAGTTCGTCGCGGGGCCGTCGCTGGACGAGGCCGTCAAGGCCCACGGCCCGCTGCCGGCGGCCGCCCTGGACCGGCTGGCGGCGGGGCTGGCCGAGGCGTTGGCGTCCATCCACGCCGCGGGCGTCGTCCACCGCGATCTGAAACCGTCCAACATCCTGCTCGCCGGTGACGGTCCCAGGGTGATCGACTTCGGCATCTCCCGCTCGGCGGACGACTCCGTGCTGACCGCCACGGGGGCTCTCGTCGGCTCGGCCGGATACATGGCACCCGAGACGGTCACCGGAACGGAGAGCGGCCCGGCGAGCGACGTCTTCTCCCTCGGGGCCGTACTGACCTTCGCCGCGACCGGGCGGGGACCGTTCGGGACCGGTCCCACCCCGGTGCTGCTCCATCGCATCGTGCACGACCCCCCGGATCTGACGGCGGTGCCCACCGGCGCGCTTCGCGAGCTCATCTCCGCCTGCCTCGACAAGGACGCACGCCGCCGCCCCCTTCCCCGGACGATGGCCCCCGCCCCGGTTCCCAAGGCCATTCCCGGGCTGGTCGCCTGGTCGGCTGGACCGCTGAACGGCGACATCCGCGAGCGTGAGACCCAGATGAGGACGCTGCTCCGTCAGCACCGGCCCTCGCTTGGCCGCCGCCGGTTCCTCATCGCCGCTCTGGCCGGCGGCGCGAGCGTGGCGGTCACCGGAGGCGCCGCCGTGGCCTGGGCGACGCGCGAAGGGGCGGATGAGGAGCGCGTCGAACACCGATGGACCGTGCGCGCGAAAAACGAGGACGCCGATCCTCAGATCAGGCTCGGCAACACGTTCCTGTACCGGGAGGACGACACTCTGCAGGCGCTCGACGCCGCCTCCGGCAAGCGGCTGTGGCAGGCTTCCGCCGGCCTGTTCGCGCGGTCGACGCCTCTGGTCGCCGCCAGTCCGTCATCCGTCCTGCTCAACGAGTTCGGTCTTCAGGAACTGGATCTGAAAACCGGAGACCAGAAACGTCTCATCGACGAACCTCCACCGCTCGCCGAATATGAGCCCAGGGACATCCTGGGCGTGCGGGACGGTGTCGCCTTCCTTCAGATGCACAGCGTTCCCAAGGGGACGGACGCCATCGGCGCCAGGACGCTGACCGGCGGCAAGGAACGCTGGACACTCCCCGTCGAGTGGGGACCTGGCACCCGGTTCCTGCTGTCCGGCGACCGCCTCTATTTCGTCGACGGGGAACACCGCCTGCTGGCCATCAACGTGACCGACGGTTCGATCGTGTGGAAGCAAACCGTCGACGACCGTTTCGGCCCCCTCCTGGCTTCCTCGGGCATGGTCTATGTGCCATACGACTCGGGAATACGGGCGTTCGACGCCGCGACGGGTCGGCAACGCTGGAACCACAACGTCCAGGGCGGGATCTCCGCGGTCTCGCTCTCCCAGGGAGCCCTCTACGCCTTCGCGCCCGGCGGCACCGCATTCTCGATCGATGCCAAAACCGGACGACCGCGCTGGACGAGCACCACAAGGCTCTCGGGCGAGCCGAGCACTTCCGCGGTCTGCGGCGGCATCCTCTTCACCGGAGTCGAGCCTCTCACCCCGAAGAAAACCGGCGACTCGTCCGCGGGACTGTTCGGCTGGGACACCGCCACCGGAAAAGTCGTCTGGCGGTTCCCGCGAGAACCCAGCGAAGGAGGCCTGGGATGGAAGCTCATCACCGGAGGCGACATGGTCTTCGCCGCCCAACAGGCCGACCTGCTCGCCTTCGAACCCCTATGAATCAGCCGCGGGCCTGCTCGGCCTGCCGGGTGCCGTGCGCGTTGAGCAACCTCGCCAGGTCTTCCTCCGGGCTCGACCGACCGGCCAGCGTCCGGTCGGCGAGCGGGCACGCCGCGATCGCCTGCCGGTAGTGCGCCTCGGCGGCGCCGAGGTCCCCCACCGCTTCGGCGAACTCGCCGAGCCGGTGGTGGGTCGCGCTGGCCCAATCCGGTTCGATGCCCGCTACCTCGACCAGCGCCCGGCCCAGCAGTTCGATTGCCGCCGCGATCTTGTCCGGGTCCTTGGAGAAGAACAGGGCGTTGGCTTTGCCGCGGAAGTACTGCCACTTGCTCCACGGCCGCCGCGAACGGCGGATCTTCGCATCGAACAATTCCCGTGCTGCGTCGTCCCAGTCGGCGGAGGTATACCAATCGTTACGCCGTGCGTTCATCGCCGGGGGCCGGCCTTCCGTGATGCGAGCGGTGGAACTGCGCGATCGCCGGCCACGTCTTAGCGCCGAGGAGGTTTCGGGCGATGTGGCACAGCAGGTTCATATGGACTTTCTTGTTCTTAGGCGGGGTGTCCACCCTGGTCGGCATGTACCTCTTCGGTGTCATGCTCTTCACGTGGGATTGGTCAGCCTGGCCGAGCCTTTTCCTGTTCTTCGTACCGGCCGTCGTCTGCTTCGGCATGGCCTATCTCAAGGAGTACTGGTTCTGAAGGGCGCCTGGCATCAGGCCGCGATCAGGACGGCGGGTTGGCGTAGACGCGGCGCGGGGTGATCAGCACCGCGGTGCGCCGCTCCTCGGCCATCACCCGGTCGTAGGTGTCCCAGTCGTCGTGCGTGCCGCCGGCGGCCAGGAAGACGTCCCGCAGGAGCAGACGGAGCGCCTCGGCGTCGATCTCGGGACGCGGGTCGTCGGGGCCGACGAGCTCGGCCTCCCCCTCGACGGCCGCCCAGCGCCAGCCCGCCCGGACGACGATCGTGATCCGGGGATCGGCGCGCAGGTGAGCCAGCTTGCGTGAGCCGCCGATGGCGACGAACCCGACGACCTGCTCCTTCCGCACCGGATGGTCCAGCACCCCGGCGTTGACCACCGACGACTGCACGCCGCCGCCGCCTCGCAACGTACTGACCACGCACAGACCATGATCCAGCGGCACCAGCTCGGCGAATACGGATAGATCTGTCACGATCGGTCACCTCTCTCCAGGCCGACATTGCCTGCCGCTCCTCATTGTCCCAGCACCCCGGCGACCGTCCGCCGACGCCGACATCTGACGCCCATGCTCTCCACGGCGGCCGGGCAGCGTCGCCGACCGTGTTCCGGTTGTTTCGGTCCAGGCGCGGCTCTGTGAGTTCGACTGACCGGACCCGAGCGCGATGACTTTCGCCGACGTCCCTGGTCGATATTTCAGAGCAGATCCGTCCGAACCAGGGAGGCACCATGACCGAGCAAACCGCCAGCGCCCTACCCCCGGTCGTCGACCGGCAGACCTGGCAGGCCGCACTCGACGAGCTGCGTACGAGGGAGAAGGCCGCCACCCGCGAACTCGACGCCATCGCCGCACAACGCCGCAGACTGCCGATGGTCGAGCTCCCGGACTACACGTTGATCGGTCCGGACGGTCCCGTCCGGCTGGTCGACGTGTTCGACGGGCGCTCCCAGCTCATCGTCTACAACCACATGTGGTCCGATGGCGCGGAGTGGCAGTGCGGCGGCTGCACGCAGCTGACGTCGCAGTACGTCCGGCTGGGCCACCTGGACAACTACGACGCCCGCTTCGTCATCGTCACCAACGGGCCCATCGAAGAAGCACTGGCCTACAAGGCCAAGGTCGGCAACAGAATGGACTGGTACTCCTCGTCGGAAAGCCCGTTCGGTGCCGACGTGGGCGCGCCGCCCGGAGGGGGCTTCGCGGTGAACGTGTTCCTCCGCGACGGCGACACGGTCTACCGCACCTGGCACACCGACGGCCGGGGGACCGAACAGCTCAGCTACACCTTCGCGCTGGTCGACATCCTGCCGTGGGGCCGCCAGGAGGAATGGCAGGATTCACCCGACGGCTGGCCGAAGTCGCCCACCTACTCGAAATGGCTCGACTCTCCCGATGTCGCCCGGCTCTACGGCCCGGACGGAGACGCCGATGCGAGGCCCACGAGATCTAACGGTTCCTAGCAATGTGAACCGTAGGGTCGGAGTGACGGCAGTGTACGCGCGAGTTCGGCAGTCGAGTCTCCGTCGCCACTCGTCGTGAGCGACCTGCGCGAAGGCGCGGACCCGCGCGGTGGCGGCGTCAGGATGTCTGGCAGGTCTAGCGGCCGGTCAGTGGGCGCAGGACGGCCGCCACCTTGGCGCGCGGCCCGCAGCACTCCGACGGAGTGCGGCCGGTCGCCGGGTCGCGCAGGTCGGGGTCGGCGCCGTGCGCGAGGAGGTGCCGGACGGTGGCGCCCTCCCGCGCCACCGCTCATTCGCCCGCCGGCCTGCGCGGCCGTCGGCGGGCAGGCTCCGCTCTGCGGCCGCGTCAGCCGACGCGGAAACCGAGAACGATCGACCTGTTGGGCTCCGACAAGTACTGGCTGTAGATGGCGACTTCGCTGATCTCCGGCTCCCCCTCGCTGCGGACCGAGAATGCGCAGCCAGGGTTCTCCTCGCACTCGGTCTCAGGGTCGTCGAGCCTGACGGACGTCACCGAAGGCTGCATGCCCAGCCAGTCGACAACGGAGTCGATCATCCCATCGACATCGCACTGATGCACGGAGAAGGTGCCGTCATCGCACAGCTCCGACTCGACATACACTTTGTCCGCGTCATTTGCTCTTCGGATGGTGACGACCTTCCCCGGGATCGACGTCATCCTTTCGACCGCTTTCCGGTTCGCCGCGTAGCGCGCATTGTCCCGCTTTTCTCGAACCTGTTGCTGCGTAGTGTCGATGAACGCGGCGACGGCCACCAGAGCGAGGCCAAGCACCACCGCGCCTCCCACCGCGGCGAGAACGATCTTCACCTGGCGCCGGCGAGGTGAACGCGGGCCCGACGGCAAGAGGACGGTCGGTGCCGTGGGCGGACGATCCTCGGCGAGCGAGGCGAGCCGCGCCTGCAGCTGATCGGCGGTCGGGCGCTGCGACGGAGCGCGTTGCAGCAGCGCCCTCAGCACAGGCTCCAGGGGCCCGGCGTGCACGGCGGGGCCGGGATCCCGGGTTGCGATGGCGATGAACACCGCCCCGGTGCTCGCACCCTCGAACGGCGGGCGTCCCTCCACCGCGGTGTAGAGCGTGGCTCCGAGTGACCACAGGTCGGACGCGGCCGTGACCTCGTTGCCGCTCACCTGCTCGGGCGACATGTAGCTGGGAGTGCCCAGGACCGCGCCCGCCGAAGTCAGGGTCGCGTCGCCCTCGACGGCCGCGATGCCGAAGTCGGTCAGGACGGCGCGGCCGTCCTCCAGAAGGACGTTCGCGGGCTTGATGTCGCGGTGCGTGATGCCCGCCTGATGGGCCGCCCGCAGTGCGTCCAGCACCTGCATCCCGATCTGCGCGACCCGGCCGGGCGGCAGCGGCCCCTCGGCCTTCAGGAGGTCGTCCAGGGAGCGCCCGCGCACCAGCTCCATGACGATCCAGGGCCGCCCGTCCTCACCGGTGACGCGGTCGTGGACGGTGACGATCCCCGGATGCCGCAGCCGGGCTGCGGCGCGCGCCTCCCGCTCCAGCCGGGCGATCCAGGTCCGCCGCCCGGCGTCGTCCAGGTGCTCGGGCAGGCGCAGTTCCTTGACGGCCACCTCACGGTCGAGGTGCTCGTCATGGGCGCGCCAGACCGCTCCCATCCCGCCACGGCCGAGCAGGGAGAGCAGCCGGTACCGGCCTGCCAGCACGCGCTCGTCCGGCTCCGTCACCTGCCGCGAGCTGTCCCGTCCCAACGGCTCCACCGGCGCCCACCTCACAGGAACACATGTGTCCACTCGACCCCGGTGAGATCATCTCAGACGCCGGCCCGTGCGGGCGCGGCCATGTCAGCGGAGCATCGCCTCCCGGACGGCTACTTCCACTCGTAGATCTTGGACTCGGTCTTGCCGCTCGCGTCCGCGTCGTACTCGAACATGGCGGCCATGCCGTTGAGGCGCGAGAACTTCTCGGACGACGTCCGGTAGAAGATCGCGCCGCGGAACGAGGTCGCCCCGTCCTTCAGAAGCCTGCCCGTCCCCGCGCCTTCCCACAGAAGGGTGTCGCCGTCGGCGGACATCGTGCAGCCCTGCCCCTTGCCGCGCAGGACGCCGTCGGTGCCGAGGACCGACACGTACGTCCCCATGTCCACGGTGTCCTCGTCGAGAAGCCGGCCGCGGGACTCGAACGAGACCTCGACCCGGGCCTCACCCTGCTCGGTCGGCGGCAGGACGCGCGTCCCCGTGACCTGCCCCGAGTCATGACCCAACTGGTCTCCCAATGCCATCGTCATCCTCCCCCTGAATGCGATCACTGATTCCAGTCGAACACCGTTGCCCCCGGCGGAAGCCCCGCATACGTCCCGTCCTTCGGCAAGGAGGATCTCCGTACGCGGCGCCGCGAAGATAGCGGGTAAAGCAGGCGGCCCGGGCCCGTCCGTGCCGCCGCCGGCCGTGTGGCGCAGGCGGAGCCCCGTGGACGCCGCCGGTTCGGCCGCGCTGCACACCCTGGACAGGAACACGGTCGAACGGATCGGGGCCGCCAGGTCTCTTCAGCCCGAGGCGGACGCGTCGCTAGCCCTCACCCGCTCAACGAACACCCGCCACTCCGCCACACCGAACGTGAGTCTGGGACCTTCCTGGTCCCTGGAATCCCGCACGCCAACGCCGGTTTCGAAGGCGGCAACCTCGACACAGTCACCGCCTTGGCCTCCGCTGTGACTGCTCTTGCGCCACTGAATGTGCGACGCTTTCGGAAGGCTCATTCGTAATCCTCCAGGGCCTTGGTCACCCGCTTCAGCGAAGCCGCCGCGGGCAACGCCTCGCCCATGACGAGATTAAAGCGTGTCAAAGTCGCCTCGACTCTATCTGGATCGTGGATCAATTGTCCCGAACCAGCAGACTCCTGGTAAGCAACCTTGCGACCGTCCGACATCTCAAGGATCTTGAAGGAACCGTCGAGAGCCGCCCAGGTCACCGAGTCAAAAGGCAGTATCCGGACCTGCACGTTGGATGTGTTGGACATCACCTGGGCCAGGTAGAACAGTTGCTCGCGAAACGCCCCCAGGCCTCCAGCGGGACGATGCAGGGCCGACTCGTCGACGACGAACCACATGCGGGGAGGCTTGGGCTTCACAAGGATTGCTCGCCTGGCCATCCGAGCCGCGACGAGCGCGTCCAGTTCGTCCGGCACTTGCCCGGCGTCCATGATCGCTCGGGCGTACGCCTCTCGCTGGAGGAGGCCCGGGATCACCTGGGCCTCGAAGCCGTAGATCGAGATCGCCTTCGCCTCATGGGCCACGAATTCGGGGAAGCCCGGCGGGAAGGCCAGGCGTTTTCCCATCCGTTCGATCTGTCTCGCCATGTCCTCGAAGGGCTTGGTCGGGATCTTGAAGTACGTGTCCAGATCGATCGCGGAGGCGATGGACGGCTTGGTGCCGGTCTCCATCTTCTCGATCCATGCGTATGTGCAGCCGAGTGCGTCAGCCAGTTGGGGCCGCGACAACCCCGCCGCTTCGCGGTAGCCACGCAGCACCAGGCCGAAGGTGCGGATCAGGGGGTCACGAGTGTGAGTGCCCGGCTCGACGGTCATGGGCCCTTCCTCGTTTCGGAGGCGATCATGGTTGGTGCATTGTTGTGTTCGATCCGTAGCTCAGAGTAATGCGATTCCGTGAGGCTGGTCACACGAAATCGGTCGGTGAGTGATCAGAGGTTCCGGATGGATGCGCGTGAGCGGGACGAGCGGGAGCTGGGGCGGCTGCGGGACGACTTCGGCGGGTGGCGGATCTGGCGGGCCGTGAAGCGGGACGGCCGGCTGGGCGAATGGGTCGCCAGCCTGCACGACCCCCGGGCCGGAGTCGAGCCGACGCTGATGTTCCCCAGCGCACCGCTGCTGCGGCAGGCGCTGCTGCGGCAGGCCGAGGAAGCGCAGGTCCGGAAGCTCTGATGCCGCCTTCGAGCGCGGCGCGGCCGTCCCCCCGGCCGCGCCGTCCCATCAGAGGAGGAACACATGTCTTCGGCAACGCAAAGCGGCGTCCTTCCCGCGACGCGGAACGACCGGCGTACCCACCTTGACGCGCTGCGGGCCGCCGTGGAGGGGCAGCCAGGTTTGGCATGCGGGGCCGTGGAGCGGCGGGGCGTCGCGTGGGTGAGCGTCGTCCGGGTCGGCGAGCCCCGGCGGATGGTCGAGATCGGGTGCGACTACGTCCGGTCCGGGTGGTGGTTCACCTGGTCGGACGGGCGCCCGATCACGCCGGTGGGCAATGTCCAGAGCGTCGTCGGTCGGCTCGTCCGCGAGCTGGGGGCCGCGTGAGCCCCGGCTGGGTCGGCTCGGTGACGCTGCAGCTCCTCCTGTTCGGCGGTTCCTGCATGGTGGCCGGATGGTTCTTCGGTTTCCTCAGCGGAAGCCGATGAGAACCGGCGGCCCCGCCGCGCGCGAGGCACGGCGGGGCCGCCGGTCGCTCAGTGGGTGAAGGGCACGGTGAGCGCGCTGTCGTGCAGGTTGACCTTGACCTTGGTGCCCGCCGGGTAGCGGAGCGTGTAGGCGTGGTCGGTGGCCAGCACCATCAGGCCGGGCTTGAACACGTGCAGGCGACAAGGCCGCCGTGCTCGCGCACACCGCCAGCGGCCTCAGGCGTGAGAGTCGCAAAGTCCGCTCCTCGGAAGGTCAACTACTTCTCCAGGGCGATGCCGCGTCCGGTGCGTGCCGCGACGGCGACGACCTGTTTGGCGATCGTGTGGTTGACGTGCCGGGCGTGCCGGGCCTCCCGGCGGGCCCGCTTCTTCAGCAGCCTGGCCGCCGCACGGGTCTGCTTGGCTTCCTCGGTTTGGGCGTCACCTTCCTCGGCATCGCCTTCCTGAAGAAATTCTGGACCTGATCTCCGTCCGCGCGGCGGTCAGGCGATGCGGTCGATGATCAAGGGGGACACGGCCGGTTCGCCGGTGTCGGCGATCTCGTAGGCGCCCTCCAGGGATTCCAGGGCGCGAGCAAAGCGGGCCTCGTCGTCGGCGTGCAGGGTCAGCAGCGGCTGCCCCTCCTTGACCGCGTCGCCCGGCTTGGCATGGCAGATGACGCCCGCGCCGAACGACACCGGGTCCTCCTTGCGGGCCCGGCCGGCACCGAGGCGCCAGGCCGCCACCCCCACCCCGTAGGCGTCCAGCCGCGTGAGCACCCCAGAGGACGGGGCGTTGACGACGTGGGTCTCGCGTGCGGACGGCAGCGGCGCGTCCGGGTCCCCGCCCTGCGCGGTGATCATGCGCCGCCAGACGTCCATGGCCGAGCCGTCCCGCAGCGCGTCGGCCGGATCCCGGCCGGACAGGCCGGCGGCCTCCAGCATCTCCCGCGCCAGCGTCAGGGTCAGCTCGACCACGTCGGACGGCCCTCCCCCGGCGAGCACCTCGACGGACTCGGCCACCTCGACCGCGTTGCCGACCGCGTTGCCGAGCGGACGGTCCATCGCGGTGAGCAGCGCCACCGTGCGCAGGCCGTGGTCGGTGCCGATCGCCACCATCGTCTCGGCCAGCTCGCGAGCGTCCCCGGCCGTCTTCATGAACGCGCCCGAGCCGACCTTCACGTCCAGCACCAGCGCGCCCGTGCCCTCGGCGATCTTCTTGGACATGATCGAGGACGCGATCAGCGGGATCGACTCGACCGTCCCGGTGACGTCCCGGAGCGCGTAGAGCTTGCGGTCGGCGGGCGCGAGGCCGCCGCCCGCCGCGCAGACCACCGCGCCCGCCGAGCGCAGCACGTCCAGCATCTCCGCGTTCGAGAGCGACGCCCGCCATCCCGGGATCGCCTCCAGCTTGTCGAGCGTCCCGCCGGTGTGGCCGAGGCCGCGCCCCGACAGCTGCGGGACGGCCGCCCCGCACGCCGCCACCAGCGGCGCCAGCGGCAGGGTGATCTTGTCGCCGACGCCGCCGGTGGAGTGCTTGTCGGTGGTCGGACGGTCCAGCGCCGACCAGTCCATCCGCTCCCCGGACCGGATCATCGCCTCCGTCCAGCGGGCCACCTCGGCCCGGGACATCCCGTTCAGCAGGATCGCCATCGCCAGCGCCGACATCTGCTCCTCGGCGATCGCGCCGCGCGTGTAGGCGTCGACCGCCCAGTCGATCTGCTCGGGGGTCAGCGTCCCGCCGTCCCGCTTGGCGCGGATGACATCGATGGCGTCCACGGCCGTCCTCTCAGGCTCGCTCAACAAGGTCGTCCGGGCCGAACGCGTCCGGCAGGACGTCCGACATGGGCAGGATGCCGCGGGTCGTCTCCAGCAGCATCGCGGCGCCGCCGTGCTCCCACAGCAGTTGCCGGCAGCGCCCGCACGGCATCAGCGGGTCGCCGTGCCGGTCGACGACCGCCACGGCGACCAGCCGGGGCCGGTCCGCCGCCTTCCCCGGGCCGTGCAGCGCCGACACGAGCGAGCACTCCGCGCACAGGCCGACCCCATACGAGGCGTTCTCGACGTTGCAGCCGGTGATGACCCGGCCGTCGTCCACCAGGGCGGCGGCGCCGACCGGGAAACCGGAGTACGGGCAGTACGCACGGGTCATCGCCTCCCGCGCGGCATCGCGCAGGGCAGGCCAGTCGACACTCATGAGGCTCTACCTTTCTGGGCGGACGACCCCCCAAACCCCTAGCGTGCTTCACCGCGCCGGTACCGGAACCCGTTGGCGGCGGGCATCCGGAGCCGCTGGCTGGCCAGGGCCAGGACGAGCAGCGTCGTCAGGTGCGGCGTGAACGAGACCAGCTCGCCCGGGACGATGTCGCTCAGCAGGAACCAGGCCAGCAGCGCGACCGCCGCGACCAGCGACAGCACGGAGCCAATGTAGGCGTTGCGCATGTCGCGGCGCTGCGCCACGTCCGTCGCCGCCTGCGGGCGCAGCCGGCCCGCCCGCAGCGCCTGCCAGACCGCGACGCCGACCAGCAGGATCGCCACGAACAGCAGCAGCGCGTGGACGGCCTGCCCGCCGCCGCGCACGTTCATCGCGTCGGTGTAGCCGAACAGCAGCGAGCCCGCGGTGAGCCCGCCGGGACGCCAGTTGCCGAAGATCATGGCGGCGAGGCCGATGAACCCGCGGCCGTTGGTCTGCCCGTCCTGGTAGAACGGCGCCGCCACGGTGACCAGGAACGCGCCGCCGAGGCCGGCGAACCCGCCCGAGATCATCACGGCCGCGTACTTCATCCGGTACACCTGCACGCCGAGCGACTCGGCGGCGTACGGGTCCTCGCCGCACGACCGGACCCGCAGCCCGAACGGCGTCCGCCACAGCACCAGGAACGTCAGCGGGACGAGCAGCAGCGACACCAGCGTCAGCAGCGACATGTCGCTGGTCAGGCCGCGCAGGATGCCCGCGATGTCGGACAGCACGAACCAGTGCCGGTCCTCCAGCGAGCCGAGCCAGTCGGGGCTCTCCCAGCCGCCGATCTTGCCGCCGGACAGCACCGGCAGCGTCAGCGTCTGGATCGAGTCGACCGGCGGCGACTGCCGGGGCCCGCCACCGAGCGCCTTCGCCTCCCCCTTGTCGAAGATCAGCCCGGCGAGGAACTGGGTGAGGCCGAGCCCGAGGATGTTGATCGCGACGCCGGACACGATGTGGTCGACGCCGAACGACACGGTCGCGATGGCGTGCAGCAGGCCGCCGAGCGCGCCGCCGATGATCCCGGCGAGGACGCCGATCCACGGCCCCCACTGGTAGCCGGCCCACGCGCCCGTCCACGTCCCGAGGATCATCATGCCCTCGAGGCCGATGTTGATCACGCCGGACCGCTCCGACCACAGCCCGCCGAGCCCGGCGAGGAAGATCGGCACGGCGAGGCGCAGCGCGGCGCTGACCGTCCCGCTGGAGGTCACCGGGTCGGCGTCGTCGATCACCCGGACCAGCGACAGCAGCACCAGCAGCCCGGAGGAGATCAGCAGGTAGTGCGGCCAGCGCAGCCGGCGCTTGCCGTTCGCGGCCTTCTTGACCTGCACGGTCTCGGTCGCGGCGCTCATCACATACCTCCGAGGAGACCCCCGCCTTTAGGCGGGAGAGGAATGGAACCCCTGCGGAGCACGACAGGGGTAGGCGCTTCGCTGCAGGGCGAACCGCCGTCCACGACAAAGGAGCGATACTTAATTGATCTTGCAATAAAATGTGAGCCATGGCGAGGCAGGTGAAGCGGGCGTTCAAGTACCGTTTCCATCCCACCGATGAGCAGGCAGCGGAGCTGTCGCGCACGTTCGGCTGTGTCCGCCTCGTCTACAACCGGGCGCTGGCGCAACGCACCCATGCCTGGTACACCGAGCGGCGCCGCGCCTCCTACGTTGACACCTCGGCGTGGCTGACGGAATGGAAGAAGACCCAGGAGCTGGGGTTCCTGGGTGAGGTGTCGTCGGTGCCGCTGCAGCAGGCACTGCGGCACTTGCAGGCCGCGTTCGCCGCGTTCTTCGATAAGCGCGCGAAGTATCCGCGTTTCAAGTCGCGCAAGAAGTCCCGGCACAGCGCGGAGTACACCCGGTCGGCGTTCCGCTGGCGGGACGGTGAGCTGACGCTGGCGAAGATGCCCGGACCGCTGGACATCGTGTGGTCGCGTCCCCTTCCGGAGGGGGCGGAGCCATCCACGGTGACAGTGTCCAGGGACGCGGCCGGGCGATGGTTCGTGTCGATCCTCTGCAACGACACCATCCGGCGACTTGACCCCGTGGACCAGGCAGTGGGGGTCGACGCGGGGGTCACTTCGCTGGTGACTCTGTCCAGTGGCGAGAAGGTGACCAACCCCCGGCATGAACGCCGCGACCGGGAACACCTCGCCAAAGCCCATAGGGAGCTGGCACGCAAGGCGAAGGGGTCGGCGAACCGGGACAAGGCCAAGCGGAAGGTCGCCCGGATCCACGCGCGGATCACCGACCGCAGGAGGGACTTCCTGCACAAACTGTCGACTCGACTCGTCCGCGAGAATCAAACGGTCGTGATCGAGGACCTGAACGTCCGCAACATGGCACAAAACCACTCGCTGGCCCGCGCGATCTCGGATGCGGCGTGGCGCCAGTTGCGGACGATGCTGGAGTACAAGGCCGACTGGTACGGCCGTGAACTCGTCGTGATCGACCGGTGGTTCCCCTCCTCCAAGACGTGCTCGCTGTGCGGTGCCACCACCGAGAAGCTGCCCCTCAACACCAGGGAATGGAAATGCAGCTGCGGCGCCCGGCATGACCGGGACGTCAACGCCGCGCGCAACATTCTGGCCGCCGGGCTGGCGGTGTCGGCCTGTGGAGCCGTTGTAAGACCTCAACGGGAGCCCTCCCGGACGGGGCAGTCGGCGACGAAGCAGGAAACCCACGGGGCGACCCGTGGGCTCCCCCGCCTATAGGCAGGAGAGGAGGTCAAGAGGCACTCCCAGCGGCCCGGCGGGCCAGGTCGTGGCCGGTCGCCAGCTCGGCGGCGACGGCCCGCTGCTGCAGCCGGATCTCCCAGCGCCGGACCAGCTCGTACACGATGACGACGGTCAGCACGACCACGCCCTGCATCACGCCGACGATCTCCTTCGGCACGTCCACCTCCTGGAGCACGTCGGAGGTCTGGTCGAGGAACGCGAACAGCAGCGCCGCGAGCGCGATGCCGGCCGGATGGTTGCGGCCGAGCAGCGCGATCGTGATGCCGGTGAAGCCGAGCCCGGCCGGGAAGTTCAGCGAGTACTCGTAGGACGCGCCGAGCAGCTCCGGCATGCCGATCAGCCCGGCCACCACGCCGGACGCCACCATCGTGTAGACGATCATGCGGCGGGCGTTGACGCCGCTGGCCTGCGCGGCCGACGCCGACAGCCCCGACACCTTCAGGTCGAACCCGAACCGGGTGTGGTTGATCACGACCCAGAACACGATCCCGACGAGGATCGCGAGCGGCAGCAGCCCGTACACGTCCCCGGGCAGGTCGATCCCGATGGACGCCAGGAAGCCGTTGAGGCCCCCGACGCGCCCCGACTCGGGGATCTGCGCCGTCGCGACGTTGTTGCTCCCCGGGCGCACCTCCGCGAGCCGCTTGTCGTTCAGCAGGTAGGCGATCAGCCCGGTCGCGATCGCGTTCAGCATGATCGTGGACAGCACCTCGCTGACCCCGCGGGTGACCTTCAGCACGCCCGCGATCGCGGCCCACAGCCCGCCGACCACCATCGCCGCGACGATCACCAGCATCTGGCCGAACGGGGCGGGCAGCGCCACCGCCCCGCCGAGCGCGGCGGCGAGGAACGCGGCGAGCCGGTACTGGCCGTCCACGCCGATGTTCAGCAGCGCCATCCGGAAGCCGATCGCCACCGCGACCGCCGACAGGTAGTAGCGGGTGGCGCGGTTGAGGATGTCGACGATCGAGTTCTCGGTGGTGCCGTACTCGACCATGCTCTGGATCGAGCTGACCGGGTCGGCGCCGGTGATCCGCAGCAGGATCATCGTGATGCCGAGGGAGATCAGCAGCGCCAGCACCGGCGCGCCGACCTTCAGGCCGAGCCCCTGCGGGCCGAGCCCGCGCAGCATCGCCTTCCAGGACGGCACGGGCTCCGGGGCGCCCGCCGGCGGCCCCGCCTTCGCGATCTTCACGCCGCCGCCGTTGCCGCCGCCGTTGCCGGACGACCCCGCGGCGGGCGCGTCCGTGGGCCCGTCCTTGGCCGCGTCCTTGGGCTCGCCCTTGGGTTCGTCGTCGCCGGGCGGCGGCGTGTCCTTCGGGTCGTCGCTCATGAGGGTGCTCCGGCGCCGGTCATGGCGGAGCCGAGCTCCTCGGGGGTGACGGTCCGCGGATCGACCTCCGCGACCAGCCGCCCCCGCAGGATCACGTGCAGGGTGTCGGACATACCGATGAGTTCCTCAAGATCGGCGCTGATCAGCAGCACGGCCAGCCCGTCCGCGCGGGCCTGCCGCAGGTACTCCCAGATGGCGGCCTGGGCACCGACGTCGATGCCGCGGGTCGGGTGCGCGGCGATGAGCAGGTGCGGGTCGCCGGACATCTCCCGCCCGACGATCAGCTTCTGCTGGTTGCCGCCCGACAGCGCGGCGGCGGGCACGTCGATCCCGGGCGTCCGCACGTCGTAGGCCCGGACGATCCGGGTGGTGTCGCGGCGGGCGCCGCGCCGGTCGACCCACGGGCCGCGGACGTTGGGCCGCTGGGTCTGGTGGCCCAGCATGCGGTTCTCCCAGAGCGTCCCCTCCAGAACCAGCCCGTGCCGGTGCCGGTCCTCGGGGATGTAGGCGATGCCGGCCTCGCGGCGCCGCCGCGTCGGCCACGACGTGATGTCGTCGCTTCCGTACTGGATGGTTCCGGCGTCGGCGTGCCGGATGCCCATGATCGCTTCGATGAGCTCGGTCTGCCCGTTGCCCTCGACGCCGGCCAGCCCGACGATCTCGCCGCGGCGGATGCGCAGCGACACGTCGTCCACCACGGCGCGGCCCTCGGGGGTGAGCACGGTCAGCCCGGCGACGTCCAGCTGGACGTCCTCGGTGACGGTCGACTCGCGCAGCTCGGGGGTGGGCAGCTCCGACCCGACCATCAGCTCGGCCAGCCGCCGGGACGTGATCTCCTCCGGGTCGAGCCGCGTCGCGACCGTCGTGCCGCGGCGGATCACCGAGATCGTGTCGGCGACGGTGAGCACCTCGTCCAGCTTGTGCGAGATGAACAGCACGGTCAGGCCCTCGGCGCGCAGCTCCCGCAGGTTGCCGAACAGCTCCTCGACCTCCTGCGGGACGAGGACCGCGGTCGGTTCGTCCAGGATCAGCACGCGGGCGCCCCGGTACAGCACCTTGAGGATCTCCACGCGCTGCCGGTCGCCGACGCCGAGCGTCTCGACCAGCACGTCGGGGTCGACGCGCAGCCCGTACGCCTCCGACATCTCCTTGATCTTGGCGCGCGCGGCGCGGAAGTCGATGCCGAGGACGCCGCGAGGCTCGGCGCCGAGGATCACGTTCTCCAGGACGGTCAGGTTGTCGGCCAGCTTGAAGTGCTGGTGGACCATGCCGATGCCGCGGCCGATCGCGTCCGCCGGGGTCCGGAAGTGGACCTGCGTTCCGTCGACCTCGATGGTGCCCTCGTCCGGCTTCTGCATCCCGTAGAGGATCTTCATCAGCGTGGACTTGCCGGCGCCGTTCTCCCCGCAGAGCGCGTGCACCTCGCCGCGCTCGATGGTGAGGTTGATGTCGCGGTTGGCCACCACTCCGGGGAACCGCTTGGTGATCGATGTCAGCCGCACGGCCGGCACCTGGTCAGGCACGAGTGCCCCTCCTCCTGCCTCGAACGTGCTGTCTGCGGACGCGTCCGCCGTCCGGACGTGCCGTGGAACGGGCCTGCTGCGAAACGGCCGGGACGTGCCGTCGCACCGGGCGCCACCCGTGAGGGTGACGCCCGGTGCGCAATTACGGCCGGGCGAAACCGGCCCGTCACGTCACCGCGCGGGAGGACTCCCGCACCCCGGCCGCGGCGTCAGGCCTTGGTCGGGACCGTGATCTTGCCGCTGACGATGTCGGCCTTCAACTCGTCCAGCTTGGCCTTGATGTCGTCCACGTGGCCGCCGGACGTGGCGTAGCCGATGCCGTCGTTGCTCAGGTTGTACTGCTTGGTGCCGCCCTTGAAGGAACCGTTGGCGACGCTCTCGACGAAGTCGTACACCGCGACGTCCACGTGCTTCTCCATGGACGTCAGGATGTGGTCCTTGACGCCGGCGACCGCGGGCTGGTTGTACTGGTCGGAGTCGACCCCGATCGCCCACTTCTTGGCCGCGCCGACGGTCTTGATGACGCCGATGCCCGCGCCGCCCGCCGCGTGGTAGATCACGTCGGCGTTCTGGTCGAGCTGGCCCTTGGCGGCCTCGTTGCCGAGACCGGCGTCCTTGAAGCCGTTGAAGTTCGGCGGCTGCGTCAGGTACTTGGCCGGCAGCACCTTGATGCCCGGCTTGGCCTTCTTCGCGCCGGCCTGGTACCCGGCGAAGAACTTGTTGATCAGCGGCACGTTGACGCCGCCGATGAACCCGATCGTGCCGGTCTTGGACTTCAGCGCCGCGGCGGCGCCGACGAGGTAGGACCCCTGCTCCTCGGCGAAGCAGGCGCCGCTGACGTTCGCGCCCTCGACCTTGCACTGGTCGGCGTCCACGACCAGGAACTTGGTGTTCGGGAAGTCCTTGGCGACCTTGTTGATCGAGGCGGTGTAGGCGAAGCCGACGCCGATCACCGGGTTGTAGCCCTTGTTCGCCAGCAGCCGCAGGCGGGACTCCTTGTCGGAGTCCGGCTCGTCCGGCTTGGCGGAGATCTCCTCGGTCTGGACGTTCAGGTCCTTCTTGGCCTTGTCGAGGCCCGCGGCGGCCGAGTCGTTGAAGGACTGGTCACCGCGGCCGCCGATGTCGAAGGCCAGGCCGATCTTGAGGGTCTTCTTCCCGCCCTCGTCACCACCGGTGTCCGCCTTCTTGCCTCCGCACGCGGATGCGCTGAACGTCAGCGCCGCACCCGTCACGGTGACGAGCGTAATCTTCAGTCCACGGCGCAAGGTAGCGCTCCTTCCGTTCCCCACCCACGGTCCGGCGACCGGTCCGGTCACCGAAATCGATCGGACGCTACCTCGCGAATGCGGGCAAACTTCCCGCCTGCACGGATTCGCAACAGGTCCGTTACCAATGCGTACGCATATCGCCACAGGTCAGCGCCCCGGTCGGCGCCGCGGTCCGGGGTGCCGGACCGCGGCACCCGAGGGTAGCCGAGGGGACGGGGAGCCGCGCCGCGCCGCTACTCCCGGTGATCGACGGGGCGTGATCAAGCCGGGGACCAGGCACGAGACGCGGAAACGGGGGTCAGGCGAGCGCGGCGCCCTCGATCGGCTCGGCGTCGCCGGGACGGCCGCCCTCCCACAGCGCGGTCAGCGCGGTGGCGCTCAGCACACGGACGCCCACGGCGACGCACCGCTCGTCGACGTCGAAGTCGCCGCGGTGCAGGTCGTACTCGCCGGGGGAACCCGGGGTGCGCACGCCGAGCCGGGCCAGCGCCCCGGGGATCGACTCCAGGTACCAGCCGAAGTCCTCGCCGCCGAGGCTCTGCGGGGTCGGGACGACGCCGTCCTCGTCCATCACCTGCGCGGCGGCGTCCCGGAACATCTGCACGCTGGCCGCCTCGTTCACGGTCGGCGGGACGCCCCGGACGTACTCCAGCGACGCCTCGACGTCGTAGGCGGCGGCGACCGACTGCAGCAGCGCCTTCATCATCTCCGGCGCCCGGTGCCACGCCTCGTCGTCCAGGCACCGCACGGTGCCCTCCGCGATCCCGTCGTCCGGGATGGCGTTGGCGACGGACCCGGCCGAGACCCGCCCCCACACCAGCGACAGGCTGGAGCGCGGGTCGACGCGCCGGGACAGCGCGGACGGCAGCTCGGTGACGATCTTGGCGAGCGCGTAGACGAGGTCGGCGGTCAGGTGCGGCCGGGCGGTGTGCCCGCCGGGGCCGGTGACCTTCACGTACACCTTGTCGCAGGCCGCGGTGATCGGGCCGGTGCGCAACCCGAGCTGGCCGACCTCGATGCGGGGGTCGCAGTGCAGCGCGAACGCGCGGTCGACGCCCGCGATGCCGCCGGCGGCCATCACGTCCAGCGCGCCGCCCGGGGTCTCCTCGGCGGGCTGGAACAGCAGCCGGACCCGGCCGGGCAGCAGCCCCGCCTCGGCCTGCTGCGCCAGGAACAGGCCCGCGCCCAGCACCATCGCGGTGTGGACGTCGTGGCCGCACGCGTGCGCCACGCCCGGGACCGTGGACCGGTACTCCACGCCCTCCTTCTCGTCCTGCAGCGGGAGCGCGTCGATGTCGGCCCGCAGCGCAACGGTCGTGCCCTCGGCGGGGCCGATATCGCAGAACAGGCCGGTGCCCTTCGGCAGGATCACCGGCTCCAGGCCCGCCGCGCGGAGCCGGTCGGCGAGCTTCTTCGTCGTGCGGTGCTCGGCGTAGCCCAGCTCGGGGTGCATGTGCAGGTCGCGGCGGAACGCGATCAGCTCTTCCTCGTGCTCGCCGAGGAACGCGTCGAGCTGCGGCTGGAGCACGGCGCCGCCCAGCACGGAGGGGATGCGCGGAACGCCCGGCACGGCGGGGCCGGCCTGCTCCTCCTCGGCGCCCTCCGACACCGCGCCCTGCGGCGCCGGGCTCTGCGGCAGGGCGTTCTGCCGCAGGGCGTCCTGAGGCGGGGCGCCCGGTGTCACTGCGGCCCGCAATCCGGCCTCGCCGGGCAGGTCGCGGCCCTCGGGGCCCGCGGGTCCCGGGGCGGTGGGTGGTTCAAGGCCGGGCATCACCCCGGGTCCCGGTTGGGTCATGTGCGCCCCCTGCGCGACGGCGGAACCGAACGGAGTCCGTCCGGTGATCCGCTTGTTGTCGTGAACCTTCTCGTTGTCCGCCGGGCCTCTGCCGGCGGGACCGGCGTCCGCGGGACCGGCGGTCGCGGGGTCGGCCGTGCGCTCCGGCTCCTCAGGCTCCGGCATGTGCGACCTCCCCCAGTGTGACGAACCTGTCCTCCGCGAGCTCGGTGATCGCCGCGTCGACGATGTTCTCCAGCGTCCCGCCCTCGGCGCGGATCGCGCGCTGCCGCTCGTACGGGGCGCCGTGCTCCAGTACCTCGCCCGCGACCTTCAGCTCCTCAGCGCACCCGAGCCGGTCGGCCACCGGTTCGAGCTCCCTGATCAGCTCGTACAGGTCGTCGCGGAGCGGCGCGGTGTTCCCGGCGTCATCGGTGATCACGATGGCGTCGAGCCCGTACCGGGTGGCGCGCCACTTGTTGTCGCGCACCACCCATGCCGCCGGCCGCGGGAGGGTGTAGCCGCGGTCGAGCTGCTGCTCGAAGAGCGTGACGAGACTCTGGCACAGCGCGGCGGCCATGCCCACCTCTCGCAGGGTGGGAATCCCGTCGAACATCCTGATCTCGACCGTGCCGAAGTCGGGATGCGGGCGGATGTCCCACCAGACTTCTTTGATGCTCCGTATGGTTCCCGAACGCATCAGCGTGTCCATGTAATCCTCGAACGCCGCCCAGTCGTCCAGCAGGTGGGGCGGCCCGGCCGTCGGAAGCTGGCCGAAGACCACCGCCCGGCAGGACGCGAGGCCGGTGTCGCTGCCGGTCCAGAACGGGCTGGACGCGGTGAGCGCGAGGAAGTGCGGAAGGTAGGACGAGAGCGCGTTGACGATCGGGATCGCCTTGGCGCCGTCGGAGACGCCGACGTGGACGTGAACGCCGAACGTCTGGATGCGCCGCGCCAGCCACTGCATCTCCTCGATCAGCTGGGCGTAGCGCCGCATCGGCGCCATCACCGCGTCCCGCCAGTCGCTGATCGGATGGGTGCCGGTGCAGGCGAGCGCGAGACCGCGCTCGGCGGCGGCGGCGCGGAGGGTGGACAGCGTCCCGGAGAGGTCGGCCTTGGCCTCGCCCACGGTGTCGCAGATTCCGGTCACGACCTCGACCATCGACTCCATCAGCTCGTGGCGGACGCGCGGGTTGTCGCCGTCCTCGCTGAGCGCGGGCAGGGCGGCGAGCACCTCGCGTGCGTCCTGCCGCAGGTGCCTGGTCTCCGCATCGACGAGCTGGATCTCCCACTCGACGCCGAGCGTCGCGCCGTTCGAAGCGGTGAAGTCAATGGCCACGGCCAACCTCCGTCCACAATCCTTGCAGGTCGTTGCGTGGCACGTGGCGCTATTCAGCCAGCGGGTCCTTAAGCCTGGACAAACGCCGGTCCAGGTCACGTGTTCACTCCATGATGGCGCCCGTGCCCGCCACCCTGCCGGGGGTCCATGCCCTTTGCGGGTCAATTGACTCATGCGGACGGTCGGCGGGCGGGTGGGGGTCGTACTTTTCGGTCATCGATCTTGCGGGTGACACCACTAGATCGAACTAGTTAGCCCGTCCCAAAATACCGTCCGTGACTGGCTGTTACCACACCGGGGTGCCCCTTACGTACCGTGAGATCCCCTGTGCCCCTCGGGTCGCGTTCTGTCCCGTGCTTGCCGTCTTCGCGTCCGGGTACCCCTTCGCCGGATACGTCGCCTAGTCTTCGGGGGAGTCATGGGCGTTGGGCGCATTGGCGCCGGGAGCGATGGAGCTTCCGTGGAAACGAGGAGCGTCGGTAGCTTGCGACCACAGCGACGAGGGCCGTCCGGCGTCCGCCACGGCCTGACCGTGTTCACGGTACCGATCGCCGCCGCCTCGCTGGCGGCCGCACCGGCCTTCGTCGCCGCACCCGCGGCGGCGCGGACGCGGGCCACCGCGCCCGAGCCGGTCGGCGGGCCGCAGCTGGCGACCCGCGGCATCGTCGCCGGGAAGGCCCCCGGCGTGCCCGCGCCGCCGAGGATCAAGGCGGCCTCGTACCTGATCGCGGACGCCGACACGGGCCAGGTCCTGGCCGCCAAGGACCCGCACGGGCGCTACCTGCCGGCGAGCACGCTGAAGACGCTCACCGCGCTGACGCTCGTTCCCAAGCTCGACCCGAACCAGCTCGTCCGTCCGTCGCAGAAGGCGTGCGACGTCGAGGGCACCAAGGTCGGGCTCACGCCCAAGATGCGCTACAAAATCTCCGACCTGTTCCACGCGCTGCTGATGATGTCGGCCAACGACGCGGCGGTGACGCTGGCCGAGGCGGCCGGCGGGATGAAGAAGACCCTCGGCGCGATGAACGCCGAGGCCAAGCGGATCAACGCCCACGACACCCTCGCCGGGTCGCCGAACGGGCTGGACAAGGACCTCGGGCTCAGCGTCCGGACGCAGCACACCTCCGCCTACGACCTCGCGCTGATCCTGCGCGAGGGGATGAAGAACCCGCAGTACCGCGCCTACATGCAGGCGATCGACCACAAGTTCCCGGCGCCGCCGACCAAGAAGGAGCGCAAGAAGGGCAAGAAGGTCGGCGGGTACCCGATCCACACGCACAACCGCATGCTGCCGGGCGAGCGGCACGCCTACCCGGGCATGCTCGGCGGCAAGAACGGCTACACGATCGCCGCGCGGCAGACCTTCGTCGCCGAGGCGCGGCGCGGCGGCCACACCATCGTGATCTCGCTCATGCGGGCCGACCAGCAGCCGTCCGCGTACGCCGCCAAGCTGCTCGACTGGGGCTTCGCCGCCCGCGGCAAGGTCCAGCCGGTGGGCACGCTGGTGCCGCCGGAGCAGGCCGAGAAGACCGGCAAGCGGGACTCCGGCGTCCTGCCCGACGCCCCGCTCGCCTCGGACGACTCGTCCCGCCGCCGGCTGCTCGTCGGCGGCGGCGCGGTCGGCGCGCTGCTCGCGATCACCGCGCTGTTCGTGGTGCTGCGGCGGCGGCGCCGGCTGGAGACGGCCCGCCAGGGAACCGGCCGGTAAAGCTTCCCTCACCGCCCGCCCCGGGTCTGGCCGGGGCGGGTTCGGCGGGCTTACGCTCGCGGTGGCGCCGGTGACCTCGCCGCTGCCGCGAGACGGCGGACCGGTGCCGCGGGAGGAAACGGCGCCATGTCCGACTTGTACGTCACCGCGCCCGGCGTGTCCGCCCTCGAGCATCCGAACGTGACGCTGCTGAAGGACGGCTACACGGCCTTCGCCAAGGGCGACATGGAACTCATCCGCGGGCTGCTCGCCGACGACGTCGTGCACCGCGTCCCCGGGCGCGGGCCGATCTGCGGGGAGTACCGGACGCCCGAGGAGGTCCTCGGCTTCTACGTCCGGCTGTTCGAGCTGTCCGGCGGGACGTTCCGCGCCGAGCCGTACTCGGTGATGGCCGACGACGAGTACGGCGCGGCCCTCGTGCAGACCTACGCCGAGCGCCCGGGACGGGTCCTGGACGGCCGCGCGGTCGACCTGTTCCGCATCCGGGACGGGAAGATCACCGAGATCCGGACGCTGGCGGAGGATCAGTACGCCGACGACGCCTTCTGGTCCTGAGCCGCCTTCCGGTCCTGAGGTGCCTCCTGGTCCTGAGACGCCTCCTGGTCCCGAGACGCCTCCTGGTCCTGAGGTACGTCGGCGGGATCGGTCCGGTTCTCCGGGTCGGCGGCGTCGGCGGTGAGGACGACGCGGCGGGTCGCCGTCCAGGCGGCGACGAACAGCGCGAACCGGGACGCCACGTTGATCCACACCATCAGCCCGACCAGCACGGCGAACGTGCCGTAGACGGGGTTCCCGGTCGTCCGGCCGACCAGCAGCGCCGCGATCTGCTTGAGGACCTCGAAGCCGACCGCGCCGAACAGCGCGCCGCGGATGATCCGCCGCCACGGCGCCCGCGTCCCCGAGAGCCGGGTGAACAGCACCAGGAAGACCACGGTGTCGAAGAAGATCGCGCAGGCCACCGACAGCAGCCGCAGCCCCGTGCCGGCGCCGGGGACGTCCTGCAGCCCCCACCAGTCGAGCACGGTGTGGGTGGCGGACGTCGTGACGGTCGTGACCGCCATGCCGCAGACGAGGATCAGGCCGAGGAAGCCCAGCACGCCGAGGTCCCACAGCCGTTTGAGGAAGAAGTTGCCGCCGCCGGTCGGCTCGTTGCCCCACATGTCGCGCAGGGACTCGCGCAGCACCTGCACCCACCCCTGCCCGGTGATCAGCAGCGCGACCAGGCCGAAGACCCCGACGGTCGTCTTGGACCGGGCGATCTGCTCGACGTCGAGCTGGTCGGCGAGCCCCGGCAGCTGCGAGCTGATCGCCCGCACGAAGTAGTCGCGGGCCTCGTCGCTGACCCCGACGAGGTAGCCGAGCAGCGCGTACGCCAGCGCCAGGAGCGGGAAGAACGACAGGAACGCGTAGCACGTGAGGGCGGCGGCGAGCCTTTCGCCGCGGCGGTCCTGGTACCGCTCCAGCGCGCGGACCTGGTGGTCGAACCACGGGCGGCGCTCCCGCATGGTGCGCAGCAGGTCTTTTCCCTTGCCGAACAGAGACTCGCTCTGCCGCCGCACTTTGCCGATCACCTGCCGCATGCACGCAACGTACCCGGGTGAGGCCCGTCGAAGCGGCGGACCGTAATCATCCGTTCAACACAGCGTTTTCCGGGAGGGGTCCCGGTGGCGTCCGTCAGCGCCTGGGCGAGCGGACGACGCCGTTCCCGAAGATGAAGTCGCACTCCGGACGCCACACGCCGTCCGGCCCGTGCTCGTAGAGGGAGAACCCCCACGCCTCGAAGTCGGCGCTGTACCCGGCGAGCTGCTTGAACGCCCGGTCCATGACGTCGTCGGGCAGGTGGTGGGCGATGGTGACGTGCGGGTGGTACGGGAACGGCAGCGGCCGGGCGAGCGGGCCCGACAGAACCTTCGCCTGGACGCGCTCGCAGCCGCCGATCCCTTCGGCGAGCGCCACGAACACCACCGGCGACACCGGCCGGAACGTTCCGCTGCCGCGCAATCTGATCGGGAACGGGGTCTCGGCGCGCGCGACGCCCAGCAGATGCCTCTCGATGGCGCCCAGGTCGGCCTCGCGCACGACGGTCGGCGGCAGCAGCGTGATGTGCGTCGGGATCGCGTGGGCGAGCGGATCGCCGAACGAGGCGCGCTTGGCCTGCAGGAACGAGCCGTGCGGGTCGGGGATGGGAATGGCGACGCCGATCGTGCGCGTCCCCTCGCCGGCGGCCGCGACCGCGCCGCCCGTCGCGGAGGGCGCCTCGGGCGGGCCCTCCGCGCCGGCGTCGCGCGGGGGACGGTCAGCGACCACGTCCCACGAATCCCACCCGTTCGCGCACGGTCTCCATCGTCCCGGCGGCGACCTCGGAGGCGCGCCGGGCGCCCTGCGCGAGGAGCCGGTCCAGCTGCTCCTCGTCGTCCAGCAGTTTCAGCGTGCGCTCCCTGATCGGCGTGAACGTGTCGAGGACGACCTGTGCGAGGTCCTTCTTGAACTGCCCGTACCCGGAGCCCTCGTACCGGCGTTCCAGGTCGGGGACGGGGGTACCCTCCAGCGCGGAGAAGATCCGCAGCAGGTTGGTGACGCCGGCCTTCTTCTCCTCGTCGTAGACGATCTCGGTGCCGGTGTCGGTGACCGCGCGCATGATCTTCTTGCGCATCGGGCCGGGCTCCTCCAGCACGTCGATGATCCCCTGCGGGGAGGACGCGGACTTGCTCATCTTCGCGTCCGGCTCCTGGAGGTCGGTGATCTTCGCGGCGCCCTCGGGGATGTGCGCCTCCGGCGGCACGAAGGTGTCGCCGAACCGGTGGTTGAACCGCTGCGCGAGCGTGCGGGTCAGCTCCAGGTGCTGCCGCTGGTCCTCGCCGACCGGGACGCGCAGCGCGCGCTTCTCCCGGGTGGGGTGGGGCGAGTACAGCAGGATGTCGGCGGCCTGCAGGATCGGGTAGGTGAACAGGCCGACGCTGGTGCCGGCGGTGCCCTGCTTGGACGACTTGTCCTTGAACTGGGTCATCCGGCCGGCCTCGCCGAACCCGGTGAGGCAGCTGAGCACCCACGCCAGCTCCGCGTGCTCGGGGACGTGGCTCTGCACGAACACGGTGGCGCGCTCGGGGTCGAGGCCCATCGCGAGGAGCTGCGCGACGGCGACCTTCGTCCGGCGGCGCAGCAGCGCGGGGTCGTGCTCCACGGTGATGGCGTGCAGGTCGACCACGCAGTAGAACGCGTCGTGCGTGTCCTGCATCGAGACCCACTGCCGCAGCGCGCCCAGATAGTTGCCGAGGTGGAACGAGTCGGCGGTGGGCTGGATGCCGGACAGCACGCGCGGCTTGGCCGCGGCCGTTCCGGCGGACGCTTCGGGGCGGGGCGCTTCGGGCATGTGCACGGACCGATTCTCTCAGGTGTCGCTTGCGGTTCCGCCGCCGGTGGCCCCTCCGGTGACCGCGGCCTGCGGCGCCACGCGCGGCATGACGCGCACGCGGGCCACCCGCCGGCCGTCCATCCGGGCCACCGCGAGGCGGCGGCCCCCGGCCTCCACCGAGTCGCCCTCGGCGGGCACCCGGCGCAGCACCGCCATGATGTGCCCGGCGACCGTCTCGTACGGCCCGGCCGGCAGCCGGATGCCGGTCTCGGCGGCGAAGTCGTCCAGGTTGAGCAGGCCGTCGACCTCGACCACCCCGCCGTGCAGGCGGCGTGCCTGCGCGTCCTGCACATCATATTCGTCGCGGATGTCGCCGATCAGCTCCTCCAGCAGGTCCTCCAGCGTGACGATCCCGGCGACGCCGCCGTACTCGTCCATGACGATCGCCAGGTGGCAGCCCTCGCGGCGCATCTCGGTCAGGGCCGGCAGCACCCGCTTGGACGACGGCAGGAACTTCACCGGCCGCACGAGGGCGCCCACCGGCGCGTCCCCGTCCGGCGCGTCGGGGGCCAGCAGGTCGCGGATGTGCACGAAGCCGATCACCTCGTCGTGGGAGCTGCGGCAGACGGGGAACCGGGAGTGCGGGCTGCCCGACGCGGCGCGCGCGGCGGTCGTGAGCGGCAGCGCCGCGTCCAGGAACACCACCTCGGTGCGCGGCACGAGGACCTCCCGCAGCGGCCGCTCCCCCGCCGCGAACACCTCCCCGATCAGCGCCCGCTCGTCGGCGGTGAGCTGGGTGTTCTCCGCCACGAGGGCGCGCATCCGCTCCGCGGTGAGCTCCTCGCGCAGCGCGTGCGGGTCACCGCCCGACAGCCGCACGACGAGGTCGGTCGAACTCGACAGCAGCCACACCAGGGGCCGCGCCAGGGTGCGCGCGGGCCTCCCGGGCGGCCGGGGCGGCGTCCGGTCCATGGGTTCAGCCTTCCCCGTTCGGCGTTCCGGATAGCCTGGTCCCACCCCGCCGTCCGAGACTCTTCGTGGAGGTCCGTCAGTGAAGCTGCTCGTCACCGGAGGCGCCGGCTACGTCGGCAGCGTCGTCTCCGCTCTGCTCCTGGAGGCGGGACACGAGGTCGTCGTCCTGGACGACCTGTCCACCGGCCACGAGGACGCGGTCCCGGACGGCGCCCGGCTCGTCCGCGGCACGCTGCGCGACCGGGCGGCGGACGTCCTCGGCGGCGCCGGGTTCGAGGCGGTGCTGCACTTCGCCGCCAAGTCGCTCGTCGGCGAGTCCGTCGAGAAGCCCGGCCTGTACTGGGACAAGAACCTCGGCGAGTCGCTGGCCCTGCTGGAGGCGATGCGCGTCGCGGGCGTCCCGCGGATCGTGTTCTCCTCCACGGCCGCGACCTACGGCGAGCCAGAGTCGACGCCGATCCTGGAGACGGACCCGACCCGCCCCACCAACCCGTACGGCGCGTCCAAGCTGGCGATCGACACGGCGCTGGCCGAGTACGCGCGGCTGCACGGCATCGGCGGGGTGTCGCTGCGGTACTTCAACGTCGCGGGCGCCCACGGGCGGCACGGCGAGCGGCACACGGTCGAGACCCACCTGATCCCGAACGTGCTGAAGATCGCGCTGGGCGACGGCGACACGGTGCGGATGTTCGGCGACGACTACCCGACGCCGGACGGCACCTGCATCCGCGACTACATCCACGTCACCGACCTCGGCCGCGCGCACCTGCTCGCGCTGGACGCGTGCGCCCCGGGCACGCACCAGGTCTTCAACCTGGGCAGCGGCACCGGCAACTCCGTCCGGGAGGTCGTCGAGGTCTGCCGCGAGGTCACCGGCCGCGAGATCCCGGCCGAGGTGGCGCCGCGCCGCGCCGGCGACCCGGCCGTGCTGGTCGCCTCGTCGGAGAAGATCCAGGCCGAGCTCGGCTGGAAGCCCGAGCGCGATCTGCGCGCCATGATCGATGACGCGTGGACCTTCCTGCGCTCGCGATGATCGAGGCGTTCCGCGAGGCGTTCGGGCGCGCGCCCGAGGGCGTCTGGCACGCGCCCGGCCGGGTCAACCTGATCGGTGAGCACACCGACTACAACGACGGTTTCGTGCTGCCGTTCGCCATGTCCCTCGGCGTCTCGGTGGCCGCGGCCCGGCGCGACGACGGCATGGTCGAGGTCCGGTCGCGGCAGGCCGCCACCGCCGTCACCGCCCCCGTGGCGGGCGGGACGGTCGTCTCCGAGAACTGGCCGCCCGACCGGGCCTGGGCGGCCTACCCGGTCGGCGTCGCCCGCGTGCTGCGCGAGCACGGCACCGGCGGCGCGTCCCTGCTGATCGACTCCGACCTGCCGCAGGGCGCCGGGCTGTCGTCGTCCGCCGCGCTGGAGTGCGCGACGGCGCTCGCGCTGTGCGACCTGCACGGCGTCCGCATCGACCGCCCGGCCCTCGCCCGGCTCGCGCAACGCGCCGAGAACGAGCAGGTCGGCATGCCGTGCGGGCTGATGGACCAGTCGGCGTCCCTGCTGTGCACGGCCGGCCACGCGCTGATGCTCGACTGCCGCAGCGAGCTGTCGGCGCAGGTCCCGTTCGACCCGGCCGCCTCGGACATGACCCTGCTGGTGGTCGATACGCGCGCCTCGCACACCCACTCCGGCGGCGACTACGGCCGCCGCCGCGCCGAGTGCGAGGAGGCCGCGTCCCTCCTCGGCGTGGACGCCCTCCGCGACGTGAAGGACCTCGCCACCGCCCTCGGGACGCTGGACGATCCCACCCTGCGCCGCCGCGTCCAGCACGTCGTCACCGAGAACCACCGCGTCGAGGCCACCGTCGGCCTGCTGCACGCGGGCGCCCTTCCCGAGCTCGGCGCGATGCTCAACGCCTCGCACCTCTCGCTGCGCGACCAGTTCGAGGTCTCCTGGCCCGAGGCCGACACGGCCGTCGACGCCGCGCTGCGCGCCGGCGCCCGCGGCGGCCGCATGGTGGGCGGCGGCTTCGGCGGCTCGGTCATCGTGCTGGCCCCCGTGTCCCGCGCCGCCGCGGTGCAGGACGCGATCATCGCGGCGTACGAGAAGCGCTCCTGGACGGCGCCCACGTTCCTGGAGGCCACCCCCTCGGCAGGCGCCCGCCGCCTGCACTGACCGGCCAGGGGCGGTCAGGAGTTCAGGGCCGACGTGATGTCGTCGTGGAGGCGGGTCGCCTCCTCGGCGGCGCCGGTCTCGTCGAGGGTGGTGAAGCCGTCCACGGCCGCGGAGGCGTGGGACGCGGCCTCCGCGAGGGCACCCGTCCGGGCCAGGAGACGAGCCTGGTCGTAGGAGACCAGGGCGGTCTCCCAGATGCGGGCCGGCTCGTTGTCCGGGGGCAGGCCCGCCAGGGCGGCGCGGGCCGTCTCCATGGCGGTGACGGCCTTCTCGCCCTCACCGCTCCACAACTGGCACATCGCCGCGCGGCGGCGGGCGCGGACCACGCCGTACGGGTCGCCGGCTTTCTCGAACGCCTCGGCCGCCTCGGCGAACCGCTCGGCGGCCAGGGCGTCCTTGTCGAGGCCGGTCAGGACGTCGGCGGCCTCGTCGAGGAAGTGCGCGACGGCGTCGTGGCGGCCCTCCTGCCCGGCGTCCTCGGCGAGGGCCTGGAACGTCACGGCGGCGTCCTCCTCCCCGAGGCGCTTCTGCGCGTGCGCGAGGATCAGGCGGCACCGCCGGGCGACATCCCCGTCGAGGCCGGGCAGCGCCTCCTCGGCGGCCTCGGCGGCCTCCAGGTGGCGGTCCGCGGCCAGGTAGGCGGCCGCGAGGTCCACGCGGAGGAGGACGGCCTGCTCGTGCGCGCCCTCGGCCGTCCAGGCGGCGATGGCCTCCACGAGGTCGGGGACGGCGTCGGCCGCGCGGTCGGCGGCCAGCAGCGCCAGCCCGCGGTCGCAGTGCGCCGCCGCCCGCATCGGCGAGTGGCCCGGCAGCGCGGTGATCGCCTCGTCCAGCAGGGCGAAGGCCTCCTCGTCCGGGCCGCCCTCCCCCGCGGCCAGGACGCGGGCGAGCAGCAGCGCGGGCGCGGCCACCTCCTCGGGGTCGGCGGAGGCCCGCGCGGCCTCGGCGGAGCGGCGCAGCGCGGCGGCGGCGCCGCCGGCGTCGCCGAGCTTGAGCAGCGCCTGCCCGCGGACGAACCAGGCCTCGCCGGCCCGGTCCGGCGCGTCGTCCTCGGCGATCCGGTCGAGGGCGGCGACGGCGTCCTCCGCGTTCCCGAGATCGAGGTGCACGGTGGCCAGCCGGATGAGCGCGCCCGTGGCCGCGCCGTCGCCGTCCGGGTTCCGCGCGAAGTACTCGACGGCCGCGACCACGTCCTGGAGGCCGTCCGCGTCGCCGTTCTGCACGCGCATCCCGCCGAGGCGGCTGAGCACGCGGTGCCGGCGGGTCTCGTCGCCCAGCTCGGCGAACCGGCGGGCCGCCTCGCGCCAGCACGCGACGGCCTCGTCGAAGTCGCCTTCGACGGCGTGCTCGACGCCTCTCGCGTCCAGGCGGCGGGCCTTCTGCAGCGGCGTCGGCTCCGCCGTCTCAGCGAGGGCGTCGAACCGCCGCCACGCGGCCAGGGCGCGTCCGAAGTCCGGACGTGTGCGGCGCTCGTCCGCGATGTCGAGGAGGGCGTCCAGGTCGTCCTCGCCGGCGAGGTCCTCCTGCGGGGCGGGCCGGGGCACCGGGGCCGGCGCCGGGGCCGGGCGGCGGTGGTGCGCGGCCAGCGGGACGAAGCCGGTGAGCGGCTCGGCCGCCAGCGTCGCGCGCACCAGGTCGCCCTGGCGGGACGTCCCGTTGCGGGCGTCGAACCGGTCCGCGAGATCCGTGGCGCGGGTCCGCAGCTCCTCGCGGAGCTCCGCGAGCGGCACGTCGGCCGCCGGGCGGCCGTCGGCGGCGGGGCGGCGGACGGTCGCCGCGCCGTGCCCGGCGGCGGCGACCCGGTCCAGGACCAGCGCCGCCGCGGCGGCGAACCGCATCTCCGCGTGCGCGCTCGGCGCCCGGTCCAGCCACCCGAGATGCCGCTGGACGATCTCCAGCCCGCGCGCCTCGTTGCCCGTCACCGCGCAGAACTCCAGGTGGTCGGCGATGTCGGACAGGTCGGCGAGCCGCGACCGGTGCACCCGGTAGGCGCGGCGGTGCGCGTCGGCGGCCTGCTCTGGACGGCCCGTCCGCAGGAACACCGGCATCATCGCGGTCCGGATCGACTGCGGCTGCTCGTTGCAGGTCAGCTGGGCGGCCAGCACGGGCGCGGCGATCTCGGCCGCCTCCTCGTGGCGGCCGGTCTCGACCAGATGGTTGACCATGCCGGTCGGGTCGCAGCCCTCGCAGTCCGACAGCTCGTCCCGCCGGGCCGCGCGCCATTTCGCGTACCAGTCGTCGGCCGTCCCGTCGCCGATGTGGCGGGCCACGAGGTGGCGGCGCCGGTAGACCGCCTGCAGGCTGTGGCCGCCGGCGAGGTAGCGGCGCTCCATGTCGTCCAGCACCGCGTACGTCCGGTCGAGCGGGATCTCCGGGAACAGCGTGAGGGCGCCCACCATGCCCTTCATCTGCCACAGCAGCATGTGCTCCTCGTCCAACCGGCCGGGGTCGCGGTCGTGCTCGGCCAGCGACCGGCTGAACGTCGCGAACGCCTTCGCCGGCTCGCCGCCGAACTGGTAGGCGTCGGTCAGCCGGACCCGCACCCGGTACGCCAGCACCTCGTCGCCGGCCGCCTCGGCGCGGCGCAGCGCGTCCTCCACGAGGACGGTCCGGGCCTCCCCGTAGGGAAGCTCCTGCGACCGCGTCATCAGCGTGTAGACGTCCTCAACGGTCATTCCGGAGCCTCCGGGGAGTGGACGGCCCACTCCAGCAGGCCGATGAAGGAACGGTTCAGCACCGCCGTGTCGGCGGGACGCAGCGGATGGTGGCCGAGCAGCAGCGCCTGCCCGTACAGGGCCTGGACGGCCAGCTCGACCGGCCCGCCGTCGCCCAGGGCCGTGATGCGCCGGGCCAGCGGGTTGCGGTGGTTCAGCACCAGCTGCGGGCGATCGGCGCCGGTCTTGGCGTTGACGGCGCCGAGCACGTCCGCCCACAGCTCGCCGGCCTCCTCCTGCGCCCGCGTCAGCTCCTCGCGGAACTGCGCGTCGCGGCTCGTGAGGTACAGCGCGGGCAGGGACGCGGGATCGAAGTCGCGGACGACCACCTCGCACCCGAGCCGCTCCACGGCCCGCTGCGCCGCCGCCAGGAACGGCCGCAGCGCCAGCTCCGCCGCCGGGTCGAGGACGCCGAACGTGGTGGTCAGCTCCGCCGCGTCCAGCCGGGCGAGCCGGATGTCGGGGTCCACCTCGGGGAGCCGCTCGATGATCTCGGTGTCGTGCACGTAGCCGCCGTTGACGAGGCCGACGCCCTGCGCGCCCGCCACCGCCGACAGCCGCCGGAACTCGTCCACGCTCGCGGTGAACCGGCCGTCCGGGTGCCGGCGGCGGAACTCGTGCAGCGTCATCGGCCCGGCGGACGTCTCGTACTCCAGCCAGCGGTCCACGATCCGCAGCATGTCGTCGTCGTGCAGGGCCATCGCCTTCACGCCGAGCTGATGCAGCCGCAGGAACGAGCGCAGCCTCGCCGGATCGGTCTCGGCCAACGCCACCAGCCACCGCCGCAGGACGCCGCCGAGCCCCTGCCTGGTCGCGTCGAGCAGCTCGTCCTCGTACAGCGCCTCGCGGCTGGCGGTCGGGCGCAGCTCGCCCGCGTCCACGACGCACCGCGCGAAGAACGCCCACTCGGGCAGCAGCCCCTCGACGCCCTCGGCCAGCAGCATCCGCTTCAGGTAGACGCGATGCGCGGACCGGGCGGTCGGCGAGACCGGCTCCGGCAGCACGAACGCGACCCCGGTCAGGCCCGCCTCCGGCACGTCGAGGTCGACGACGTCGAACGGGACGAACCCGTAGAGCTCCTCACAGTAACGTTCCAGCGCCCGGCGGCGCGCGGCCGGGTCGGGGTACGCCGCCTGCCACGGCGGCCCGTCGCCGGTGACCGGTGCCCCGTCGACGGTCAGCTCCACCGGGAGGAGCGACCCGTACGTGCGGGCCAGCTCGGCGACGACCGGCGGGCTCAGCAGCTCCGCCGCCCCCGGCCGCGCCCGGAGCGTGACCGTCGTGCCGGGCTCGTCCCGCTCCCCCGGCTCGACCCGGTAGCTGCCCTCGGACCGTCCCGTCCACCGGACGGCGCCGCCGCCCTTCGCGGACCTGGTCACGACCTCGATCTCGTCCGCGACGAGGAAGGCCGACAGCAGCCCGATCCCGAACTGCCCGAGGAAGTCATGCCGCGCGAACCCCAGCTCGTCCCGCTTCGACGACCGCCCGATCGTCGCGAGCAGCGTGTGCACCTCGTCCTCGGTGAGGCCTACCCCGTCGTCGTGGACCCGCAGCGTCCCGCCGCCGGTCTCGATCTCGACCCGGCCGCCCTCGCCGCGCGCCGTGATCGCGTCCACCGCGTTCTGGAGCAGCTCCCGCAGGTACACCCGCGGAGTCGCGTACAGATGGCGGCTCAGCAGATCCACCACACCGCGCAGGTCGACCTGAAACGCCTGATCCGCCACCGAAACGCCTCCCCCGATCACCATCCGAGCGATCACACACCCTAGCGACCGTTACCGACGCCTTCAGATCTTTTGTCACCCCCGCCGCTCGCCCGGCCGCCGTTCGTGAGCGGCTCCCGTGCCGCAGACCTCGCCGGGCGGAGGGTCATGGCTTCTCCCAGATCTGGCAAATTGGTCGGCTCCCGGCTCCCCTCCGCCGGCCCGGCCGCGATAGGGACGGAGAGGAGGGACGATGCCGTTCTGATCCCAGGGAGGGGCCGTGTCACCGGACGCCACGCGACAGGAGGAGTTCAGCGGCTTCATGGTCGACGTCCTCAACAAGGGAGCGCTCGCCCTCCTCATGAGCGTCGGCCACCAGACCGGCCTGTTCGACACCATGAGCGAGCTGCCGCCCTCCACGAGTTCGGACATCGCCAAGGCGGCGCAGCTCGACGAGCGGTACGTGCGCGAGTGGCTGGGCGGCATGGTCGTCGGCGGCATCCTGGAGTACGAACCGGACGGCGCCACGTACACGCTGCCTCCCGAGCACGCCGCCTCGCTCACCACCGCCGCCGGAACCGACAACCTCGCCGCGCTGATGCCGTACATCGCGCTGATGGGCGAGGTCGAGCAGCGGGTCGTCACCTCGTTCCGCGAGGGTGGCGGCGTCCCCTACTCCGCGTACCCCCGCTTCCAGGCCCTCCAGGCGAAGGAGACGGCCCGCGTGTACGACGCGGCCCTCGTCGACACGATCATCCCGATGGTTCCGGGCCTCGCCGAGCGGCTCCGCGACGGCATCGACGCCCTGGACGTGGGCACCGGCCAGGGGCACGCCCCCATCGTCCTGGCCCGGGCCTTTCCGAACAGCAGGTTCCACGGCCTCGACCAGTCGGAGGAGGGCATCGCGGCCGGCCGCCGGGAGGCCGAGCGGCTGTCCCTGGACAACGTCGGCTATACGGTCGGCGACGCGACGCAGATCCCCGGACGGTACGACCTGATCACCGCCTTCGACGTCATCCACGACCTGGCCCGGCCGCAGGAGACCCTCGACGCCATCGCCGCGTCCCTTCGCCCCGGTGGCGTCTTCCTGATGGGCGACATCGCCGCGTCCAGCAACCTGGAGGAGAACCTGGACCACCCCTTCGGGCCCGCGATCTACAGCTTCTCGGTCTTCTACTGCATGACCACGTCGCTGAGCACCGGCGGCGCCGGCCTCGGCTCGGTCTGGGGAGAGCAGACCGCCCACCGGATGCTCGGGGAGGCGGGCTTCACCGACGTCCAGACCCGGTCGATCGAAGGGGACCCGCTGAACGTCTACTACGTGGCGAGGACCACCCCGGCCTGACCGACGGCCGGGCCGCTTCACTTCATTCACCGTCAGGATGGCCGCCAGGCAGAGGGCGGGAGCCGATCACTCTTGCGACGAAGCCCGCCAGTTGCGCCCGCATCTCCTCGCGCAAGAGGAACTGTAAGGAAGCGGATACGGACGAGCCCCGAACCCGCCGCGGGTCCGGGGCTCGTTCGTGGATGAGGTCAGATGAGGCCGAGCTTGCGGACGGCGTCGCGCTCCTCCGACAGCTCGTTCACCGAGGCGTCGATGCGGGCGCGGGAGAAGTCGTTGATCTCCAGGCCCTGGACGATCTCCCACTTTCCGTCCCTGGTGGTGACCGGGAAGGACGAGATCAGGCCCTCGGGGACGCCGTAGGAGCCGTCCGACACGACCGCCATGGACGTCCAGTCGCCGTCGGCGGTGCCGTTCACCCAGGTGTGCACGTGGTCGATCGCGGCGGAGGCGGCGCTCGCCGCCGACGACGCGCCGCGCGCCTCGATGATCGCGGCGCCGCGCTTGGCGACGGTCGGGATGAAGTCGTTCTCCAGCCAGGCCTGGTCGTTGACCGTCTCGGCGGCGTTCTTGCCGGCGATCTCGGCGTGGAAGATGTCCGGGTACTGGGTGGCGGAGTGGTTGCCCCAGATCGTCAGCCTCCGGAGGTCGGCGACCGAGACGCCCGCCTTCTTCGACAGCTGCGCGAGCGCGCGGTTGTGGTCGAGACGCGTCATCGCGGTGAAGCGGTCGGCCGGGACGTCCGGCGCGTGCGACTTCGCGATCAGCGCGTTCGTGTTCGCCGGGTTGCCGACGACGAGGACCTTGATGTCGTCGGCGGCGCCGGCGTTGATCGCCTCGCCCTGCGGCTTGAAGATGCCGCCGTTGGCCTCCAGCAGGTCGCCGCGCTCCATGCCCTTCGTGCGCGGGCGGGCGCCGACGAGCAGCGCCACGTTGGCGCCCTGGAACGCCTGCGTCGCGTCGTCGAAGATGTCGATGCCGGACAGCAGCGGGAACGCGCAGTCGTCCAGTTCCATCGCGGTGCCCTCGGCGGCCTTCACCGCCTGCGGGATCTCCAGCAGCCGCAGGCGGACGGGTACGTCCGCGCCGAGGAGGTGCCCGGACGCGATGCGGAACAGCAGCGCGTAGCCGATCTGGCCCGCGGCGCCGGTAACGGTGACGGTGACTGGGGTGCGCGTCATTGCCTTCTTCTCCTGCTGTGACCTGACGGGGCTCAGGCGGCCATCCTTCGAACCCGACCGCCGGAGAGTCCGCCCGCGCGGGTTCTCTCGCCGTCGAGATAGTTCCGGGGATCAGGCTATCGCGCGCCCCCTACCCGCCACCGGCCAGGTTCACCACCCGGCATGCCGCCGGTCCCCGGACGCGCGGAAGGCCGTCCCGGAACGGATCCGGGACGGCCTCCGAGCGCGGGCGCGGGTCAGCCGTTGATCTTCTTCTGGAGGTTGGTGTCGAGGGCCTCCAGGAACTCCTGCGTGGTCAGCCAGGGGGTCTGAGCCCCGACGAGCAGGGCCAGGTCCTTGGTCATCTGGCCGCCCTCGACGGTCTTGACGCAGACCTCTTCGAGGTCGCGGGCGAAGCCGATCAGCTCGAGGTTGTTGTCGAGCTTGCCCCGGTGCTCCAGGCCGCGGGTCCAGGCGAAGATCGACGCGATCGGGTTGGTCGACGTCGGCTTGCCCTGCTGGTGCTGCCGGTAGTGCCGGGTCACCGTGCCGTGCGCGGCCTCGGCCTCGACGGTCTTGCCGTCCGGGGTCATGAGGACCGACGTCATGAGGCCGAGCGAGCCGAAGCCCTGCGCGAGGGTGTCGGACTGGACGTCGCCGTCGTAGTTCTTGGCCGCCCAGACGAACCCGCCCTCCCACTTGAGCGCCGCGGCGACCATGTCGTCGATGAGCCGGTGCTCGTAGGTGAGGCCCTTGGCCTCGAACTCGGCCTTGAACTCGGTCTCGTAGATCTCCTGGAAGAGGTCCTTGAACCGGCCGTCGTAGGCCTTGAGGATCGTGTTCTTCGTCGACATGTACAGCGGCATCTCGCGGTTGAGCGCGTACCGCATGCTCGTCCGGGCGAAGTCGCGGATCGAGTCGTCGTAGTTGTACATGCCCATCGCGACGCCGCCGCCGGGGAAGTTCGCGACCTCGAACTCCATCGGCTCGTCGCCGCTGTCCGGCGTGTAGGTGATCGTCACCTTGCCCGGCCCCGGGACGACGAAGTCGGTGGCCTTGTACTGGTCGCCGTGAGCGTGGCGGCCGATGATGATCGGCTTCGTCCAGCCGGGCACCAGGCGCGGGATGTTGGACGCAACGATCGGCTCACGGAAGATCACGCCGCCCAGGATGTTGCGGATCGTCCCGTTCGGGGACCGCCACATCTTCTTCAGCCCGAACTCCTCGACGCGCGCCTCGTCGGGGGTGATGGTCGCGCACTTGACGCCCACGCCGTACTGCTTGATGGCGTTGGCGGCGTCGACGGTGACCTGGTCGTCCGTGGCGTCACGGTGCTCGATTCCCAGGTCGTAGTACTTCAGGTCCACATCGAGGTAAGGCAGGATCAGCTGGTCCTTGATGAATTTCCAGATGATCCGCGTCATTTCGTCGCCGTCGAGTTCGACGACCGGGCCCGCTACTTTGATCTTGGGCATGCTGTTGCTGTCCCTTTCCTACACCTGGCCAGCAGTCCTTGTAAGGCTCAACTGGCTAGGCTAGCCGAGGCGGTCATGAGGTCTAGACCGGCCCTCGGCCCGCGGACGGCCGGGCACCTGCGCCGGCGCGCTAGCCCGGGGGGCCGCCGCCCGGCCTGGCGCGGCGCCCGGCGATGAGCAGGCGCACGCCGCGCGCCAGCGCCGTCAGCGCGATCAGCACGCCGAACGCGCCGGCGAGGACGAGCCCGGTCTTGTTCATCGGCGGGATGCTCAACGAGACGAACGCGACCATCTCGCCGAGGATCACGAGCGTCCAGCAGTCGACCGAGCGGCTCCGGACGGCGAGCGGCCCGAGCTGCGACTCGGGCAGCAGCAGCCGGGCGAGCGCGCCGATGAGCAGCGCGGCGGCCATCAGGCCCGAGCCCTTGCGGAAGTAGTTGAAGGCGCACAGCGTGAGCCCGGCGCCGACGCCGCTGAGCACGAGGAGGTACGGCAGCTGGGCGAGCCAGTGCGGCGCGGCGCCTCCGCGGCGCGGCGCCCTGCGCCTGCGCCGATGCACCTGGGTGCTCATGGCCCTCACGGTATAGGCAATCGCCCCGCCGGACGACATCGCGGGCGCCGGGGGCGCGGTGGAACGGTCCGGCTTGTCATCCGAGGCCGGGAACAAGGGTGGGACGGGAGGGGCCGCGGAGGGGCCCGGGAGACCCGAATCCCTTGCGGCATCGGACCTACTCGTCAGTAGGAGGGTGTGACAGTACGGCGCCCGGGTAACCCGGCAGACAGGGGTCGCTAACTAGCTGGGAGGACTGCCGTGGAGGGGCCGTTCATGCGGATCGAGGACAGCGGGCTGGTGATGCCGCTGCGCCCCGACGTTACGACGGTCGGGAGAGGGAGAGGAGTGGACATCCGCCTCGACGACCCGAGTGTGTCCCGTTTGCACGCAGAGATCGTCCGACGCGGGCCGTACGTCTACGTGGTGGACATGGGCCTGTCCCGCAACGGGACGCGCGTCAACGGGCGGCCGATCGCCCGCCGAGTCCTGGAGGACGGCGACGTCGTGAGCTTCGGCACGGCGCGCTGCCGCTTGGGGGGAATCCCCCGTGAGGAGGTCGACCCGGACGTCGAACTGCGGCGCGCCGTCGCGCCCGAGCTCACCCGCCGCGAGGTCGACGTGCTGACCTCGCTGTGCCGGCCCGCCCTGTCCGACGAGGCGTTCGTGGCCCCCGCCACGGCGCGCGACATCGCCGGCGAGCTGGTCGTCACCGAGGCGGCCGTCAAGCAGCACCTGCTGCGCCTCTACCAGAAGTTCCGCATCCCCGAGGGCGCCAACCGGCGCACGCGGCTCGCCAACGAGGTCATCGCGATGGGCCTCGTCCGGCCGCTGCCGCCGGTGCACGTGCCCCAGGGCCGCCCGCCGATGGACGGGCGGGTGTCCGGGGTGCGGACCACGGGCGAGACGCGCAGGCCCGGGGCGCCGGGGCACGCAGCACATGGGCCGGGACGTCCGGCGCACAGCACGGCCGGGCGGAGGGCCAGCTGATGTGAACAGCGGTCGCCCTCCGCGGCAGCGCATATGCGAGGGGCGATCGCCCAGACCCCCGTCCCGCGTACGTGACGGCGCGGTGCGGGGAGACGTAGGCGGGGGCCGCCACCCTTGGTGCTGGGTGGCGGCCCTCGTACGTGTGGTGGTCAGAGGGCCCGTTCGGCGGCCTCGACGACGTTGGCGAGCAGCATCGCGCGGGTCATGGGGCCGACGCCGCCGGGATTGGGCGCGACCCACCCGGCCACGTCGCGGACGTCGGCGGCGACGTCCCCGGCGAGCTTGCCGTCCACCCGGGACACGCCGACGTCGAGGACGGCGGCGCCGGGCTTGACCATGTCCGCGGTGATCAGGCCGGGGACGCCGGCGGCGGCCACGACGATGTCGGCCGCGCGGGTGTGCGCCGCGAGGTCGCGCGTCGCGGTGTGGCAGAGGGTGACCGTCGCGTTCTCGGAGCGGCGGGTCAGCAGCAGGCCGAGGGAGCGCCCGACGGTGATGCCGCGGCCGACGACGGTGACCTCGGCGCCCTTGATCGGGACGTCGAACCGGCGCAGCAGCTCGACGATGCCCTTCGGCGTGCAGGGCAGCGGGCCGGGCTGCATCAGCACGAGCCGGCCGAGGTTGACGGGGTGCAGGCCGTCGGCGTCCTTGGACGGGTCGATGCGCTCCAGCACGCGCTGCTCGTCGAGGCCCTTCGGGAGCGGGAGCTGGACGATGTAGCCGGTGCAGGCGGGGTCGGCGTTCAGCTCGGCGACGACGCGCTCCACATCGTCCTGGGTGGCGGTGGCGGGCAGGTCGCGGCGGATGCTCTCGATGCCGACCTCGGCGCAGTCGCGGTGCTTCATGTTGACGTAGGAGTGGCTGCCGGGGTCGTCGCCGACCAGCACCGTGCCGAGCCCGACCGACACGCCGCGGTCGCGCAGCGCCTCGACGCGGACCTTGAGGTCGGAGCGGATCTCGGCGGCCGTGGCCTTGCCGTCCAGAATCTGTGCCGTCATGGGTACCTCCGCGTGGATCTCACCTGGACCGGGACCGGCTCGCAGCACGGCCGCGGCAGGGGCGCCGGCCACCCAGGCGCGCGGTGTCCGGACCGTTCGCTCCCCGGTGGTGATCCACCTTGACCGCGCCAGTCGCGTAGGCCACCCATGCTAACCGGCCGGTCGGGCGGCGGCGCGGCCGCGCGGTGGCTTGTGGAAATCGGCGCCGAGTGGCCCTGCCGGGGGCCGGCCGGCGGCTCCTAGCGTGGTCCGCATGAGCGACGCATGGTTCGAGCGGCCCGTACTGACCGGGCGGTACGTGCGGCTGGAGCCGCTGTCGGACGAGCATGCCGAGGGCCTCTTCGCGGCGTCCGAGGACCCGGCCGTGTGGACGTGGCTGAGCGAGCGGCGGCCCGTGACGGCCGCGCAGATGCGGGTGCTCGTCGGCAAGGCGCTGACGGCCTGCGAGCGCGGTCTGCGCCTGCCCTGGGTCCAGGTCGACGTCTCGACGGGTGAGGTGGCCGGGACGACGTCGTACTACGAGATCGTCCCGTCCCACCGCGGCCTGTGCATCGGCCACACCTGGCTCGGGTCGCGGTGGCACCGCACGGCGATCAACACCGAGGCGAAGCTGCTGCTGATGGGGCGCGCGTTCGACGATCTGGGCGCGATGCGGGTCGGGTGGCACACGCACGTCCGGAACGCGCGGTCGCGGGCGGCCCTCGAGCGTCTCGGCGCGTCGTTCGAGGGCGTGCACCGCAAGCACCGGATCCTGGCGGACGGCTCGGTCCGCGACACCGCCGCGTACGCCATGACGGACGACGAGTGGCCCGCCGCCGCCGCGCGCCTGCGCGCCCGGCTGCGCTGATCGCGGCGGGTCAGTCCTCGGAGCCCTGCCGCCAGGCGATGAGGCGGTCGGTGCCGTGCCAGCCCAGCTGCGCGGCCAGCAGCGCGGCCAGGAAGGCCGCGACCAGCCCGATCACCTGCCGGGACTCCATGAGCAGCGAGTCGGCCTGGTACACGACGCCCAGCATGAGGGACACCACGACATCCATCCCGCCTCCATAACGGAACGCCCGCGCCAAGGTCAAGGGAGGATTACGGGGCGCGGCCCGCCCGAGGCTACCCGCCCCGCGACCGTGCCCCCACCCCGCCCAAACCCCCAACGAGCGTGTTCCTCACCACACCTGGTCAGCGGCCGGATCAGTGGAAGAAGTGCCGGACTCCGGTGAAGTAGAGGGTGATGCCGGCCTTCTCGGCGGCTTCGATGACCTTGCCGTCGTTGACGGAGCCGCCCGGCTGGACGATGGCCCGCACGCCCGCCTCGGTCAGCACCTCCAGGCCGTCCGGGAAGGGGAAGAACGCGTCGGAGGCGCCCACCGCCGACGCCGCCCGCTCCGCGCCGGCCCGCGCGACGGCGAGCTTGGCGGAGTCGACCCGGTTGACCTGGCCCATGCCGACGCCGACGGTGGCGCCGTCGGCGGCCAGCAGGATCGCGTTGGACTTCACCGACCGGATCGCCCGCCACGCGAACGCCAGGTCGCGGAGGGCGGCCTCGTCCGCGGGCTCGCCGGTCTTGAGCTCCCAGGCGGCCGGGTCGTCGCCGGGCGCGTCCACGCGGTCGACGCCCTGGAGCAGGACGCCGCCGTCGATGCGCCGGTACTCGGCCGCGCCCGCCGGGGCGTCGGGGCAGACCAGCAGCCGGATGTTCTTGAACCGGTCCTTGAGGACGGTCACGGCCTCGTCCTCGAAGGACGGGGCCACCACCACCTCGGCGAAGCTCTCGGTGACCTGCCGGGCCATCGCGGCGGTGACCGGGCGGTTCGCCGCGATGACGCCGCCGTACGCCGAGACGGGGTCGCAGGCGTGCGCCTTGCGGTGCGCCGCGGCGATGTCGGCGCCGACGGCGATGCCGCACGGGTTGGCGTGCTTGATGATCGCGACGCACGGCTCGGTGAAGTCGTAGGCGGCGCGGCGGGCGGCGTCGGTGTCGACGTAGTTGTTGTACGACATCTCCTTGCCGTACAGCTGCTCCGCCCCGGCCAGACCGGTCTCGCCCGGCGACCGGTACAGCGCGGCGCGCTGGTGCGGGTTCTCGCCGTACCGCAGGGTGTTCGACCGCTCCCAGGTGGCGCCGAGGAAGTCGGGCCACTGCGTCTCGGCGGCGGTCTCGTCGGGCGCGTAGGCGCTCGCGAACCAGGACGCGACGGCGACGTCGTAGGACGCCGTGTGGGCGAACGCCCGCGCGGCGAGGCGGCGCCGCTCCTCCAGGGTGAAGCCGCCCGCCCGCACGGCGTCGAGGACCGTCCCGTAGGCGGACGGGTCGACGACGACGGCGACGCTCGCGTGGTTCTTCGCGGCGGCGCGGACCATCGTGGGCCCGCCGATGTCGATCTGCTCGACGCACTCGTCCGGCCCGGCGCCCGAGGCAACCGTGTCGGCGAACGGGTACAGGTTGGCGACGACCAGGTCGAACGGCTCGACGCCGAGGTCGTCGAGCTGCTGGAGGTGGTCGTCCTTGCGCCGGTCGGCGAGCAGGCCGGCGTGCACGCGGGGGTGCAGGGTCTTGACCCGCCCGTCCAGGCACTCGGGGAACCCGGTGAGCTTCTCCACCTTCATCACCGGGACGCCGGCGGCGGAGATCCGGCCCGCCGTGGACCCGGTGGAGACGATCTCCACGCCCGCCTCGTGCAGGCCCCGGGCCAGCTCCTCCAGCCCGGACTTGTCGTACACGCTGATCAGCGCGCGCTCAATCGCCACCCGACTCACCGGCCGAGCTCCCCTCTTGATCGGACGAATCACCACAGGTCCTGCACTTCATCGAGACCCGCCTGCCGTGCGCGGTCCAGCCGTCGCGGGCGAGGCGTCCGACGACGTCGACGAGGAGGCCTCGCTCCACCTGCTTGATGCGCTCGTGCAGGGAGTCTTCGTCGTCATGCCAGCGGACCGGGACGGTCTCCTGGGCGATGACGGGTCCGGTGTCCACGCCTTCGTCGACGAAGTGAACCGTACAGCCCGTGACCTTGACCCCGTACGCCAGGGCGTCCCGTACGGGATGGGCGCCCGGAAAAGACGGAAGAAGCGCGGGGTGGGTGTTGACCGTCCGGCCGCCGAACCGGGCCAGGAACCGGGGCCCGAGGATCTTCATGAAGCCGGCGGAGACGACCAGGTCGGGCTCGTAGGCGCCGACCGCCTCGGTGAGGGCGGTGTCCCAGTCGGGGCGGGACGGGAAATCGGCGACACGCAGGGTGAAAGTGGGCACACCCGAGCGTTCGGCGCGCTCGGTTCCCCCGATATCGGGACGGTCCGCACCCACGGCCACGACCTGCGCCCCGTAGGCTGGATCCGCGCACGCGTCGAGCAGCGCTTGTAGGTTGGTCCCCGCGCCGGAGACGAGGACGACGAGCCGGGCGGACACATGACTCCCCGGTGGACGTTGCTGGGACACCACGAAGCCTATCGGGCGAGCTCGGTGCCGCTTGATCCCAGCCGGACCCCACGGGCCAGGAGGAGACGATCGTGAGCGAGCAGCAGGGCCCGCCGGCCCCGCCCGAGGACCGCCCCGGCGGGCACCCGGCGGGGCAGCCGCCCGCGGGACCGCGGCAGGACCCCCGGCGCACCGGCTGGCGGGCCCTGTGGCTCGGCGGCATCGCGCTGCTGACCGCGGTCTTCTTCTACCCGCTCGGCCTGGTGCTGGGCGTCGCCGCGCTGGTCGTCGGCGTCCGGGCCCGGCGCAGCGCGCGCCGCACGCGGGACTCCGCGCCCGGCGCCGTCCCCGGCATCGTCCTCGGCGCGATCGGGCTCGCGTTCTCGCTGCTGTCGGTGTCGCTCACGGCGTTCCTGTGGTCGGAGCTGAGCGGCTACCAGAGCTGCGTCAGCGCGTCGAACACGACCACCGACAAGCAGGCGTGCCGCGACGAGTACTACCCGAAGATCGAGAAGAAGCTCGACCTGCCCGCCGGGAGCATGGACAAGTACGGCGACCTGCTCTAGCCGTCCTGGTCGGGGTCCTCCCGCAGGACGTAGATCGCGCCGCCGCGGTTCTCGGTGCGTCCCGGGTCCTCGCGCGGAGGCGGGACAGGGCGGGACGGCTCCTCGGGCTCCGCCGCAGTTTCGTCCACGACGGGTTCGTCCACGACGTGGCCCTCCACGACGACCGTGCCGTCGCTCGGGGGCGCGGGCGGCGGGGACGGTTCCGCGGCCAGGCCGGGCAGGGGCTCGGCCCTGAGGCGGGCCCTGCGCGGCGCGAGGACGGGCTCGGCCTCCTCGAACTCCAGCCGGCCGGGGGCGTGCGGGGCCCTCGGCGGCGGCTCGGGCGCCGGCCGGGGCCGCGGGTCGTGGTCGCCGGGGACGGGCGCGGACAGCGGCATCGCCGGCTCCGGCGCGACCCGCGCCCGCTTCTTCGGCTTGCGTGCGGGCTTCGGGGCGGGCTGCGGCGCCGGCTTCCTGGACGCCGTCTTCTTCGAGGCCCGCTTCTCGCGGGTGTCGCGCGCCGGGCGGCGCAGCACCATCCAGTTCGCCACCCACGCCGCGAGCGCCGCCGAGATGCCCACTTCGAGGGCGGCCATCAGCCCGACCTGCCAGGCGGAGGGGCCGACGGTCGCCATCCGCCCGCCGCCGAGCGGCCCGCCGGACAGCGCGCTCAGCAGCGCCGCGACGGCCCCGGTCAGCGCGCCGGACACGAAGCCCCACAGCGGGGCGCCCTCCGACACCGGGCTCGGCAGCGACCGGATCGTCAGGACGCCGCCGACCGCCCCCGCGACGAACGGCGCGGCCAGCGCCAGCAGGGAGATCGCGGGGGCGGGGCCCGGCTGGGGAAGCGCGGCGAGCGGCGGGAAGGCGGGGACGGCGTCCAGGAACACGCCCGTCGGGGAGACGCTCGTCCCGGCGCCGACCGAGAACCCGGGCCCGACGGCGTAGGCCATCCCCCAGATCGCCGCGTTCGGCAGGAACGCCAGCTCGACCAGCAGCAGCAGGACGCCGCCGACGACGCCGGGCGCGAGCATGTCGTAGAGGTCGGCGGCGTCCGACAGGTGCAGGGCGAGGGACGCGCCGACGAGGATCGCGCCCGACGCCAGCAGCACGCTCAGCGCCCCCGCCACGCCGATCACGAGGGACCGCGGCCGCTCCGGCAGCAGCTTGAGCAGCGCGCCCAGCCCGGACCGGACCCGGCCCTCCCCCCGCGCCTCGGCCGCCACGACCGCCCGCGCGGCCCCGAGCCCGCCAGCGACGGCGGCGACGAGGAAGCACCCGACGAACGCCTGCCAGGCCGACGGCCGGACGGTCTCCGACGAGGCCGCGAGCGCGAGCAGCCCGGCCAGGCCGGCGTACGGCGCGGCGAGCGCGACCGCCACGTGCACGACCGCGATCCGCTGCCGGCGCTGGAGCCCGACCACCCGGATCATCCAGCCGCCGCCCCGGTGCAGCAGCACGCCCGGCAGGACGAGCACGCCCAGCGGCAACAGCCCGAAGCGTCCCTGCCCGTAGGAGAAGCCCGCGTGGTGGGAGACGAGCCAGAAGTTGACGGCGGTCCGGAACACCCCGGCCATGCCGTGCCCGAGCGCGGTCTTCGGCGCGGCGATCCACCCGATCAGCGTGATCGTGGTGAGCACGGCGAGCCCGATGCCGATGCACCACAGCGCCGCGACGAGCCCCGTCACGTAGAGCGGCCTGGCCGCCGGGGCCGGCCGCTCCCGGCCGGAGTCCGCGCGCGGCGGCCCGTCCTTCGCAGGGTCCCGCTCCGCACGCCGCCCGGGGGTCTTGTCGCTCACGGGCTCCATGCTGGCACCGCCCCCGCCCCGCGGGGCCCCGCCCGGCCCGGCGTGTCGCCTTTGTCGTCCCGTCCCGGGCCGCATGCGAGAAGACGCCCGGACCGCCGGGGCGGCTCGGGCGTCTTCTCGTACCGCGGTCAGCGGTTCTTCATGATCTCCCGCATGAGGACGGCGGTCTCGCTCGGGGTCTTCCCGACGCGGACGCCGACCTTCTCCAGGGCCTCCTTCTTCGCCTGCGCGGTGCCGGCGGAGCCGGACACGATGGCGCCGGCGTGGCCCATGGTCTTGCCCTCGGGGGCGGTGAACCCGGCGACGTAGCCGACGACCGGCTTGGTCACGTGCTGCTCGATGTAGGCGGCGGCGCGCTCCTCGGCGTCGCCCCCGATCTCACCGATCATCACGATGGCGTCGGTGTCCGGGTCGTCCTGGAACGCCTGGAGGGCATCGATGTGGGTCGTCCCGATGACGGGGTCGCCGCCGATGCCGACGCAGGTGGAGAAGCCGATGTCGCGCAGCTCGTACATCATCTGGTAGGTCAGCGTGCCCGACTTGGACACGAGGCCGATGCGGCCGGGCGTGGTGATGTCGGCCGGGATGATGCCCGCGTTGGACTTGCCGGGGGACGCGATGCCGGGGCAGTTCGGCCCGATGATCCGGGTCTTGTTGCCGGCCTTCTCGGCGTAGGCCCAGAAGTAGGCGGTGTCGTGCACCGGGATGCCCTCGGTGATGACGACGCAGAGCGGGATCTCGGCGTCGATCGCCTCGACGACGGCGTCCTTGGTGAACTTCGGCGGGACGAACACGACGGAGACGTCCGCGCCGGTCTCGGCCATGGCCTCCTTGACGGTGCCGAAGACCGGGAGGACGGTGCCGTCGAAGTCGACGGACTGGCCGGCCTTGCGGGCGTTCACGCCGCCGACGACCTGGGCGCCGGAGGCGAGCATCCGGCGGCCGTGCTTGGTGCCCTCGGAGCCCGTGATGCCCTGCACGATGATCTTGCTGTTCTCGGTGAGCCAGATGGCCATTGTCATGCACCTGCCGCTGCGAGTTCGGCGGCGCGCCTGGCCGCGTCGTCCATGGTGTCGACCTGCTGGACGCCGGGGAGCGCCGCGTCGTTGAGGATCGTGCGCCCGAGCTCGGCGTTGTTGCCGTCCAGGCGGACGACGAGCGGGCGGTCGACGGCCTCGCCGCGGTCGGCCAGCAGCTTGTAGGCCGAGACGATGCCGTTGGCGACGGCGTCGCACGCGGTGATGCCGCCGAAGACGTTGACGAAGACGGACCTGACGTCGCCGTCGGACAGGACGATCTCCAGCCCGTTCGCCATCACCTCGGCGGACGCCCCGCCGCCGATGTCGAGGAAGTTCGCCGGCTTCTGCCCGTCGAACTCCTCACCGGCGTAGGCGACCACGTCGAGGGTGGACATGACCAGGCCGGCGCCGTTGCCGATGATGCCGACGCTGCCGTCCAGCTTGACGTAGTTGAGGTCCTTGGCCTTGGCGGCCGCCTCCAGCGGGTCGGCCGCGGCCTTGTCCTCCAGCTTCTCGTGGTCGTCCTGGCGGAACACGGCGTTGTCGTCCAGGGAGACCTTGCCGTCGAGCGCCTTCACCTGGCCGTCGGCCGTGAGGATCATCGGGTTCACCTCGACGAGGGAGGCGTCCTCGTCGGTGAACACGGCCCACAGCCGCTCGATGAGCTCGGCGGCGCCGTCGAGCGCCTCCTGCGGCAGCCGGCCCTGCTCGGCGATCTCGCGGGCCTTGGCCCGGTCGACGCCCTCCAGCGGAGAGATCGGCACCATCGCCAGCCGGTCGTGCGGCACCTCCTCGATCTCCACGCCGCCCTCGACCGAGCAGATGGACAGGAAGGTGCGGTTCGCCCTGTCGAGCAGGAAGGAGAAGTAGTACTCCTGGGCGATCGCGCTGCCCTCCTCGATCAGGACCTTGTGGACCGTGTGGCCCTTGATGTCCATGCCGAGGATCTGGGTGGCGAGTTCCTGGGCCTCGTCGGCGGAGTCGGCCAGCTTCACGCCGCCGGCCTTGCCGCGGCCACCGGTCTTCACCTGGGCCTTGACGACGACCTTCGAGCTCCCCGCGGCGAACAGCTCCGCCGCGATGGCCCGGGCTTCCTGGGGAGTATGGGCGACCTTGCCGGTGGGCACCGGTACCCCGTACTCGGCGAAGAGTTCCTTCGCCTGATGTTCGAACAGGTCCACGAGGCGTCCTTTTTACGGATCGACAGCCAAATGTGACCACACGAGTGGGGGTTACACGGGTGTCCGTGCGGCCGGTCACTCTGCGGTCCGCTCCGTCGATGCAGCCTAGTCAACCAGTCTTCGTGGTGATGCCGCCGGGTCCATATGTCACCGAGACTTCCCTCCCGCGGAGAGTACCGGGGGGCGTCAGGTGTGCTCATCCTCAGGGGAGGGCACGAGTGGCACGTGAGGAGGATGAACCAATTGACGTAGTTTGATGTACTTATTTCGGCCGGGCAGCTGATGCGGCAAAGGGGGCGAACGCATGGCGATGGCGGAAGAACGGGACACATCCGTCGCCGCACCCGTTCCCGCCGTTCCGGTCCCGCCGGTCCCGCCGGCCCCGCGCCGCGGGCCCGCCCGGCGGCGGCCCGCCTCGCGCCGGCGCTCGCGCATCCGCACGGTCCGCCGCACGGCGGCGATGCTCGTCGTGGCCGCGCTCGTCGCGACCGGCGGCGTCACCGTCCCCGAGCCGCAGGGGCCCGGCTGGGCGAGCCCGGGGCTGGTCGGCGGCGGCGGATGGCCCTTCGCCGGCGTCCCGCTCCCGCCCGACCAGGCCGAGGGGGCGTCCTACCTGCCGGACAGCTCGGTGATCAGGCTCGCGGACGGGCGGATCCGGCTCATCCCGTCCGGCGGCGACACCCCGGTCACCGTGGAGGCGTCCGACCCGCGGGTGGCACGGGCCGTCCGGTCCGACAGCGCGTGGCTGGCCCAGGGCACGATCCCCGGCGGCCCGGACGGGAGCCACCGCGACATGGCGGCCCGCGCGCTCCTCGACCTGCGCCTCCTCACCCGCCCGAACGGGGCGTCCCTCGCGTCCTGGTACTCCAAGTGGCGGTACTGCTGGCCCCGCGACTCCGCGTTCACCGTCGCCGCGTTCACGGTGACGGGCCACCCGTCCGAGGCGCGCCGCGTGCTCCGCTTCCTCGCTCGCGCCCAGAACGACAACGGCATGTGGGCCGCGCGCTACAACGCCGACGGGACGGCCGTCGCGGACGGCCGCGCCCCGCAGCTCGACTCGCTCGGCTGGGTGCTGTGGGCCGCCTGGTTCTACCGCGTCCAGAGCAGGGACGCGGACGAGCTGCCCGCGCTCTGGCCGATGGTGCAGCGTGCAGCCGACCACCTGGCGCGCGCGCTGGACGCCGAAGGTCTGCCGCCCGCGTCGTCCGACTACTGGGAACGTGACCACCGCCGCGAGCAGGACCCGCGGCGCCCCACGCTCGGCGTCGTCGGGCCCGCGCTGGCCGGGCTCCGCGCGGCCGCCGACCTCGCCGACATGCGCGGCGCGGGCGGCAAGGCCGCCGAGTGGCGGCACGCGGCGCGACGGGTGTCGGACGCGGTGGACAGGCAGTTCGCACCTTACGGATACCCGCGCTCGCCCATCCCGGGCGGGCTGATGGACACCTCGGTGACCTTCCTCGCACCGCCCTTCGCGCACCCCGACCCGGGCGTGACCGCCGCGATCGGTGACGCCGCGCGCAAGCAGGCGCTGCCGAACGGGGGCGTCCTGCCGGGCGAGCGCTGGTCCGGCGACCCGGACGTCGCCTGGACGCCGGAGACGGCGCTGTTCGGGCTGAACGCCGCCGCCTCGGGGCGGACCGGCGACGCGCTGAGCCGCCTCGCCTGGCTGTCCGCGCACCGCACGTCCCTGGGCGTCCTGCCGGAGAAGGTCGGCGTGACCGGCAAGCCGGCCGGCCCGGCACCGCTCGGCTGGACGGCATCACTCGTCCTCCTCAGCCTGTCGGCCCTGGAACGCCCACTCCCCGTCCCCTAGCCACGCTCCGTTCCCTAGCCGTGACCGCCCGTCCACTCTTCGGCGAGGACGGCCCATACCTGGGTGTCGCGGCGCTCGCCGTCCAGCACGAACGACTGCCGCAGGACGCCCTCGCAGGTCATGCCGAGCCGCTTCGCCACCGCGGCGCTCGCGGTGTTGCGGGGGTCGCAGAGCCACTCGACGCGGTGCATCCCCCGCGCGCGGATCGCCCAGTCGATCATGATGCGGACGGCCTCGGTGATCAAGCCGCGGCCCCGCACCTCCGCCGCGAGCCAGACGCCGGCCTCGCAGACGCCCTGCGCCGGGTCGAACGTCCGGAAGACCGTCCCGCCCTGGAGGACGCCGTCCACCCAGATGCCGTACATGCGGCCCGTGTCCTTGGCCTGCCTGTCGGCGTAGGACTGGAGCACCCGGCGGGCCGACTCCTCGTCCACCACCGTGCGCGCCCACGGGATGTACTGCTCGACGTCCGCGCGGACCCTCTCCGCGTGCGCGGCGAACTCGGCGGCCTGCCAGGGCTCGAACGGGCGCAGTTCGGCACCGTCGGCGAGCGTGCGGGCGAACATGGGGGCCTCCCGGGGGTACGTGCCGAACGTTTGTTATGTACTCTACGGGAATGCCCGCGCGAGGTGACCACGACGCCCGCCGCCGGGACGTGTCCGAGGCCGTCTGGCGCGTCCTCGCCGCACGCGGCTTCGGCGGCCTGACCCTGCGCGCGGTCGCCGCCGAGATGGGCGCCTCGACGGGCCTGCTCACGCACTACTTCCCGAGCAAGAAGGCCCTGGTCGCCCACGCCCTCGACCTCGCCGACGAGCGCACCGCGAACCGGCCCCTCCGCGAGGCCCCGCCCGGCCTGCCCGCCCTGCGCGCCGCCCTGCTGGACGTCCTGCCGCTCACCCCCGCGGCGGCGGACATGAACCGGATCTGGGTCGGGTCGTGGGACGTCGCCCTCGCCGACCCCGAGCTCGGCGAACGCCAGCGGCACCGCTACCGGAACTGGCGCGCCCGGCTCCGCCCGCACGCGGCCGCCGCGGTCGCCCGGGGCGAGCTGCCCGCCTCGTCCGACGTGGACGCCGTCGTCGCGAACGCCGCCGCCTTCGCGCACGGCCTGGTCGTCCACGCCCTCCTGGACCCCGGCGCGTACCCGCCGGACCGCCAGACCGCGATGCTGGACGCCTTCCTCGCGTCCCTCGCCCGTCCGGGCCCATAATGCCCCGATGATCGAATCACGGACGCTGCGCTGCCCCCGCCACCTCGGCATGTTCCTCGCCGGAGCCGCCATCGTCGCGCTCTTCGGCGTGGTGGCGGTCGACAAGGCCCGCGGCGGCGCCGGCTTCCCGGCCTACGCCACCGGAGCCGTGTGCTTCCTCGTCGCGCTCGGGCTCCTCCCGATGCTGCGCACGCGCATGATCATCGGCGGCGACGCCCTCACCCTGGTCTGGGGCTACGGCCGCCACCGCCTCCCCTGGACGGCCATCGTCGAGATCTCCGCGGACGCCCACCACGGCTTCTGGATGCTCCACGTGCGGACCGAGGACCACGAGCGCGTGGCGGCCTTCTTCCCCGTCCGCCCGGCGTCGATGAAGGTGGACCAGGGCACGCACCTCCAGGAGCCCTCCGGCGACACCCCCTACGGGCTCTACAAGCTCCACGCCGAACTCTGGGAGGAATGGCGGCGCCACGTCCCGGCCCCGGCCGCCGGCTGACGCGGCCGGCCGCGGGCGGGCCCGCCCGGTGGAACGATCCGCCGCTGAGCCATCCTGGTGCCATGACGATCAGCACGCGCCCCCTCGGTGACGACTTCGGCTCCCCCATCGACGACCGCTACTTCGAGGACTACACCGCCGGCGCCGTCTACGAGTACGGCCACGTCACCCTGGACGAGGCGGAGATCATCGAGTTCGCCCGCCGGTTCGACCCGCAGCCCATCCACGTCGACCCGGACTTCGCCGCGTCCGGTCCCTTCAAGGGCATCATCGCGAGCGGCTGGCACACCGGCTCGATCATGATGCGGCTGTTCGCCGACCACTTCCTGTCCCGCGTCGCGAGCCTCGCCTCCCCCGGCGTGGACGAGCTGCGCTGGCCCGCGCCGGTCCGTCCCGGCGACGCGCTGCGCCTCCGCGTGGAAGTGCTGGAGGCGCGCCCGTCCCGCTCCAAGCCGGACCGCGGCATCGTCCGCACCCGCGCCGAACTCCTCAACCAGGACGACCAGGTCGTCCTGCACACCCTCCCGATGAACCTGCTGCGCCGCCGCGACGCCTAGTACTACATCACTAGATCGCGGTTGGTGACTGGTGGGTATCGGTCAGTGATCAGGATGGGGTGTGCGAGCGTGTCGGCATGCCCCCATCCCCTGAGAACGCCGCTGCCGGAGCGGTGACACGTG